>WLKQ01000001.1 GCA_009701185.1 Actinomycetota bacterium
GCGTTCCGTTACTACCTGCTGCACCAACTGCACCTTGTAAACCTGTTGCACCTTGTGTTCCGTTAGTACCTGCTGCACCCACAGCGCCTTGTAAACCTTGTGCACCTTGTGTTCCGTTAGTGCCAGCTGCACCTGTTGCACCTTGCGTTCCGTTAGTACCAGCTGCACCTTGAGCACCAGTTGCACCAGCTGCTCCTTGTGCGCCAGTTGATCCTGTTGCACCAGTTTCTCCTTTCGAACCAGCGCTTCCAGTTAATCCCTGTAAACCATTTGCACCAGTGTCCCCTTGTAAACCAGTTAATCCTCCGATGCCTTGCACGCCTTGTAATCCAACTGCGCCAACGTTTCCTTGATCACCTTGTACACCTTGAATTCCTTGTACACCTTGAACTCCTTTAGCTCCCGTTGCACCGACTGCGCCAGTTGAACCTGTTGCACCAACCGCGCCGGTTGAACCTGTTGCACCATCAACTCCAATTAATGAACTAGATGTAATTGATTTTTCACTAGGTAATCGCAACGACGTTACAAGCTTCCAAACCCCTTTTAACTTTGGTCCGTAGAGATTTGCATTTTTGATATCAATATAGAAATCACCATCGATACCAATTGTTTTTGAAGGCACACCACTTCCGCTGAGGATTGTGTTAGGCAACGTGGCGGTTGTTCTTCCTGCTTTTTTAAGAGTGACGGATGTTTTTTGTGCAGGAAAAGCACTGTAGGTAGAAACTAATGAGATCGATAGAAACAATGCCATAGCGGTTAGTGGGCGCTTCATGATGCGAGACCTTTCTAAAAGGCTGGGAAGTAACGTGGATTTAGTCTTGAACCTGAGGATTGCCGCAGAAATAAGGAGTTCCCTGCATTGCTTTCCCACCATTCATAGGGAAACCCCAGATTTTGGTCTCAAAACGTAAATATTCACACAGTGTTTTAAGGATGGCTTACTACTATCTTCAGCATCAGAGAGTTAATTACGGGTAGTCGATGACGAGGGGTCACAGACAGTTCCACGAGGGAAGGGAAGACATGCATATGTCATCAAATAGAAAGATTGCCGCAATTGTTTTAACAACAGTTGCGCTTTCAGTCGGCACAGTTGGTGTTGCAACCGCATCGCAGCCAAAAGGCAAAGTGATGTCGGTTAAAACTAAATCAACTAAGACCACAGTAAGTTCGATTCAAAATCCAATGGCAGGTGGAGCAATGGGTGCCAGAATGGGTGGCCCAGAAGCCGAACTCACTTCAGTCCTTGCTGGACTTGTAACCAAGGGAACAATTACACAAGCTCAATCAGATGCAATCGTTGCTGCACTAACTGCAGCGCATGCAACTCAAGAAGCTAACCGTGGCGCAGATCAAGCTACACATGATGCACAGCGTGCAGCGCGTGAAGCACTTGTAGCAACCACAATTGGCATCGATGCTGCAACGATTAAAACTCGCCTTGCTGCAGGAGAAACTCTTGGAGCAATTGCTGGAGCTAAGAAGTCTGCTTTGATCACTGCACTTGTTGCAGCAGAGACATCACAGATTGACGCTGCAGTTACTGCAGGAAAAATTACTGCGGCTCAGGCAACTACATTCAAAGCTGGCCTAACTGCCCACATAACTGCTGAAGTTGATGCAGTTCGTGGACCTGCAGGTCCAGGTATGGGTCAAGGCGGTCCCGGACATATGGATGGCGATCACGGTATGGGAAAGAAGCACTAATCAGTTAAGCGTTAAGTTCATTTAACTATCCTCCTAAGGGTAAAACCCGCCACGTGAGCAATCATGTGGCGGGTTTTCTTATTGCACTTAATGGCACAATGCACTCATGAGAATTCACATCGGTAGCGATCATGCAGGGTTGGAATTAAAGAGTGCGCTGGTGGAATATCTTGAATCGAAAGGCCATACCGTCACAGATCATGGCCCACATGAATATGACGCACTCGATGATTACCCTGATTTCTGCATTCCTGCCGCCATTGCAACAGTTGCAGATTCTGCTTCATTGGGAATTGTGTTGGGCGGTTCAGGCAATGGTGAACAGATTGCAGCAAATAAAGTTAAAGGAGTGCGGGCAGCACTTGCGTGGAGCGTTGAGACTGCCAAGCTTGCAAAAGAACATAACAATGCAAATGTTGTTGGTATTGGCGGGCGGATGCATTCAATCGATGAATGTAAGTCGATTATCGATGCTTTTATCGAAACTCCGTTTACTAACGATGAACGTCACATTCGACGCATCAATAAAATCTCTAGTTACGAAAATACAACAGGTCAGTAACTCGGTGATCTTTATCGATCCCCTGTCCTTCAAATCTTGTCACTGGTCTCCAATCGGGTTTATCAATTACTCCCCCGCTAAATTGAGTTGACGTTTTAAAAACATTTTCCATGGATTCGGCATAGGGAACCCAGTCGGTTGCTAAGTGAAAATATCCACCAGGTTTTAACTTTGAAGCAACAAGCTCTAGAAATCCGGCGTTAACAATTCTACGTTTGTGATGTTTTACTTTTGGCCAAGGATCTGGAAAATATAAGTGCACACCGTCAAGGGCTGCATCATCAATCATGTAAGGTAAAACGACATGGACGTCATCTTCAATTACTTTAATATTTGTGATCTCTTGCTCTTGAATTCGTGAGAGTAGTTTTCCTATACCCGGTGGATGCAGATCAACTGCCAGATAGCCATTATTTGGTGAAGCTAAAGCAATGATTGCTGTGGCCTCCCCCATTCCAAAACCAATCTCCATAATGATCTTCTCGGCATTCGGAAAGATTGAATGCAGGTCTAACTTCGCATCGGCCACTGGTATTCCGTGGACCTCCTGCAGGCTTTTCTTAGCCGCCCTCTGAGCCTCTGTGATGCGCGTGCCACGAATGCTGTAGCTGCGAATTGAGGGGCGTTCCATGAGGCAAGAATGTCATGGTTGGATTGATACCTACAAAAGGGAGTTTTACCGTGCCAGGAATCAACATTTCTCGGATTGAAGCCAAAGAGCGAGCAGACCATTTATTCGTTCACAGCTACGACGTCACACTCGATGTGACAACTGGAGCGGAGGTTTTTTATTCAAAGTCGGTAGCGAAGTTCTCCTGTAATGCCCCTGGCTATTCAACTTTCATCGATGCTTGCGGGCGATCAATTATCTCCGCAACCTTGAACGGCTCCCCCGTAGATACATCCAACTTTGATGGCGAAAGTGTTTTCTTGCATAACTTGGCTGCAGAGAATGAACTTATAATTGAAATCGAAGCGATTTATTCAAAATCAGGTGAAGGCCTGCAACGCTCAGTTGATCCTTCAGATAATGAGATCTATTTATATTCACAAGGTGAGACTGCCTACATCCGTCACATGTTCCCTTGCTTTGATCAGCCATCATTGAAAGCAACTTTTGCGCTAACGGTGACAACACCTGACCACTGGGAAGCGATTTCAAATAACACTCAGATAGGCAAGGAAGTCGCCGCCGATAAGGCAACATGGAAGTTCGCTGCAACTCCAAGAATTCCAATGTACTTGGCTGCATTAATTGCTGGTCCATATTCACATGTGCACGATGTTTATAAGGGCTCAAAAGATATTCCGCTTGGAATCTACTGCCGTAAATCTATGGCACAGTTCGTTGAAGCAGATGATGTTTTCTTGCTCACTAAGCAGGGCTTTGAATACTTTGAAAAAACTTTCGGCCTTGCTTATCCATTTGAAAAATACGATCAAATTGCTGTTGTTGACTTTAACTTTGGCGCTATGGAAAATGCTGGAGCGGTAACTTTCCGCGAAGATCTATTGGTCTTTCGCAGCCATATGCCAGAAAAAATGTACATGTCACGCGCCAACGTAATTTTGCATGAGATGGCGCATATGTGGTTCGGCGACCTAGTAACAATGTCGTGGTGGGATGACTTATGGCTTAACGAATCTTTCGCCGAATTTATGGCATACCTGGCAATGGTCGAAGGCACGCGCTTTACCGGCGGCTGGGCAGCCTTTAACAGTGAGCGCAAAAACTGGGCCTATCGCCAAGATCAACTAATTTCAACGCACCCAATCGTTGCCGATATGGTCGATATCGAAGCCGTTAACGCTAACTTCGATGGCATTACGTACTCAAAAGGAGCATCGGTTTTGCAACAACTCGTTGCACATGTTGGCCGTGACAACTTTATTAGCGGCCTTCAGAAATACTTTGCCAAGCATGCATGGGGAAATACAACACTGAAAGATCTCTTTGATCAATTAGAGGCAGCAAGTGGCCGTTCTCTAGATTCTTGGGCTGCGACTTGGTTACAAACTGCTGGTGTAAATACTTTGCGTCCAGAATTAGTTATCGATGGTGATACTTATTCATCGGTTGCAATCAAACAAGAGGCACCGCTAATCCCTGCGGGCTCAACACAGTTAAGACCCCATCGTTTAGCCGTGGGGCTTTATGACATCGATGGGGGTTCCATCAAGTTGCGCACATCAGTGGAGCTCGATGTTGCTGGTGCACTCACTGTAGTTCCACAGTTCGCAGGTCAAAAAGTCGCCGATTTATTGTTGATCAATGATCGTGATCTTTCATATGCCAAATTGCGCTTTGATTCTCGATCACTGACCACACTTAAAACTCATCTTGGAACAATCACCGATCCATTAACTCGAGCTCTCTGTTGGGCTG
Organism: Actinomycetota bacterium; assembly: GCA_009701185.1. Taxonomy (GTDB): domain Bacteria; phylum Actinomycetota; class Actinomycetes; order Nanopelagicales; family Nanopelagicaceae; genus Planktophila. The sequence continues at coordinate 4,662 of WLKQ01000001.1, forward strand.
CAGTCTGGGATATGCATCGTGATGCAGAGATATCTTCATCGGACTTCCTAGACATCGCCTTTGCAGGCCTACCGGGGGAAAGTGACGATGCAGTTGTCAATATTACTTTGACCCAGATGTATACATCGGTTGAGGCTTATACGGAAGATTCTCAACGCGATGCAATGCGCTTAAAAATCGCAAACGGTTTGGATGCACTCACTAAGAGCGCGGCACCAGGCAGTGATTTACAGATGTTATACGCGCGTGCATTTGCTCAAAATGCATTTACGCCAGAACATATTAAATCTGTGCAAGGACTTCTCAATGGTTCAGCCCCAGGCTTTATCGTCGATGCCGATCAACGTTGGTTCTTTATCATCGCGCTATCTGAACGTGGTGCGATCACACGAGAAGAGCTTGATGCTGAGCTAGCTCGTGATAACACCACTAGTGGCAACTGTTTCTACGAAACTGCTATTGCCGCTGCTCCAACAGCAGAGGCTAAGGACTATGCCTGGAACAAAATCATCAACGAAGATATTCAAACCTCAGTGCGATCGGCGCTAGTAGCTGGTTTCCAGCGCCCCATTCAACGTGACTTACTGTCAACCTATGTTGACCGTTACTTTGATTCAATTATGGCGGTGTGGGAATCGAAATCCTATGAGGGAGCAAGCAAAGTTGTCAGCGGTCTTTATCCGTCATGGGTACTGACGCAATCAACCATTGATAAAACAACTGGCTGGTTAGACACTATTGGCAAAGAAGCGCCAACAGTTTTACGTAAATTAGTTATTGAAGCTCGTGATGGATTAATGCGCGCTTTAAAAGTTCAGAAAAGTAAATAACTAATCAATAGAAGTTACAGAAGAGGTTGTTGAGGCTTTTCGTGGTGCACTAGTTGCCCACGAAAGCACAGCAATAATTGCAAAGAGGCCAATTGGGATAAGAAGAAAAGTAACAACAGTCTCAATTGCGCTTAAGCCTTGACCTGCAACAGTGCCATCTTCAACGGCCGACATAATAAAATTCATGTGTTCAGTGTAATTTACTTATGCCGTTGCCGCTGCCACACCAAATGGCTGTAAGTACTGCAACCAACGTTCATCCGTTCTACCCGTTCCAAGAATTCGCCAAGCAGCCCCGACGGGTTCACGTGGTAGCTGACGCAATCTCCAACCAATCTCCTTGAGTTGCTTATCTGCTTTTAGATGATTGCACTTGTGGCATGCTGAAACAACGTTCTCCCAATTGTGACCACCGCCACGACTACGTGGAATGACGTGATCAATCGATGTGGCTGGAGCCGTGCAATACACACAACGACCACCATCTCGAGCAAAGATTGCCCGCCGAGACAAAGGCACAGCATGGCGATAAGGAATACGAACAAATTTATTGAGACGTATGACAGATGGCAGATCCATTTGGCCGCCAGAAAAATGCACGACCGAACCGGACTCTTCAATCATTGTTGCCCGATGGTTTAAGACAAGGATCAGGGCGCGCCGCTCTGTAATGACACCCAAAGGTTCATACGTTGCATTAAGCACTAATGTGCGCGACATAATCGCTCCCGATCTGGCGCATGGCCTGCGCCGATTGGTTTATCTTGCACCACAACACGCTCAGATATGGGTATTTCAAAGCGGTATTTGGGTAAAGATTTGGCTACAGTCATACCCACTATGAGCGATTCAGCGCAAAATATCATCGATTGGGTCAGCGGGACTCCCCTGCGAATCTTCATCATCCTTCTAACGGCCATTCTTGCGCAGAGTTTTGGTAGCCGAGCTATCCATCGTGCAATGAACCGATTGGCCACTGCCGATCTTGTTCCAGGGCCGCGCAATATCGTCGCTCGGCAAAAAGAGCGGGCGCGCACAATCGGCGGTGTACTTGCCGCCACATTGAAGTCAGTTATTTGGATCGTTGCATCTGGAATGGTCCTTGGTGAATTTGGTTTTAACTTAGGCCCACTTATTGCATCAGCGGGAATCCTTGGCGTGGCACTCGGACTTGGTGCTCAGACTTTAGTTCGAGATATTTTATCTGGAATATTTATGTTAATTGAAGATCAGTACGGTGTTGGCGACAATGTAGATGTATTAGAGATTCAAGGTGTAGTCGAAAAAGTGGGTCTACGTGTGACAACGGTCCGAGATAACAAAGGAACGCTCTGGTACTTACGCAATGGCGAAATATTGAAGGTCGGAAATCAATCTCAATCTGGTTGATTCACCATCGAGTTAGCTGCCATCTCTAAATAACTCCAAAGCTGTACTCGATGCTCTTCATTCATTTCAATGCCACTTACAACTGTATGCATCGCGCTAAGCCATGCATCACGCGCAGCCGAGTCAATGCGAAATCCCGCATGACGCATGCGCAAACGAGGATGCCCACGGCTTTCTTGATAAGTCGTTGGTCCACCCCAGTACTGTTCTAAAAACATTTGCAGGCGTTCGGCAGCGCCTTTCATATCTGTCTCTGGATACATAGGTCGCAAAATTGGATCTGTGGCTACATGTGCATAAAACTGTGAGACTAAATCACTAAAAAACGTTGCGCCACCGACTTCGTCATAAAACGTACTCATGCCGTAAGGGTAGCCAAGTCCTTGCCCTTAGCAATCTGTAAGACAAAGTAACTCGTGATTAAACAGAGGGCACCACTCACATAAAAAGCTGCAGCATAATCGCCAAGCTTTACGCGCACTATTGCAGCGCCTAACGCTGCGATTGCGCCACCTATTTGGTGAGAAGCAAAGACCCAGCCGTAAATAACGGTGCCACGGTCAGGACCCAATACTGCGCGGCACAACATGATTGTTGGTGGAACAGTTGCTACCCAGTCAAGGCCATAGAAAATAATAAAGACCAGTGTTGAAGGATGCATCGTTGAGAAAAGAATCGATGGCAATAAGAAAAGGGATAAGCCGCGAAATCCGTAGTAAAAGAATAATAATTTGCGTGGATCATATTTGTCAGTTAACCAACCCGATAAAAGTGTACCGAGAACATCAAATACTCCAACTAGAGCTAGAAGAGAGGAAGCCAAAACTTGACCCATGCCATGGTCGTGAGCTGCGGGAATAAAGTGCGTTCCAATTAATCCACTCGTTGACAAACCACAAACGAAAAACGATCCACTTAAGTACCAAAAATCTCTGTGCGCACTTGCCTCTTTTAAAGTAACTAATGCCAGTTTGCCCGCATTCATTCCGGACTTCACTGGAGGTTGCCAATCGTCCAGCGCTCCATAGGGAAGCAAGCCAACATCGGCTGGTTTTTCCCGTAAAAATAAATAAATCATCGGCACCATAAAAAGAGATGCGCTTCCAATTGCAAGACCAATTGATTTCCACCCATATGTATCGGATAGTCGAGTTAGTCCCGGTAGAAAAATTAACTGACCCATCGCTGCCGCAGCGGTTAATCCGCCAACAACTACTCCACGTCGCTTTACAAACCATCGGTTAGCAACAGTTGCTGCAAAGACCAGCGCCATTGAACCTGTACCTATTCCAACAATGACACCCCACGTTGCAACTAACTGCCAAGGGGCATGTATCTGAGTAGTGAGAAATGCACCCGTGCTAACAGTTGTAAGGGCTGCCATCACAACTTTTCGGACAGTAAAGCGCTCCATGAGCGCTGCCGCAAAAGGTGCGGTGAGCCCATAGAGCAAGACATTGACTGATACCGCTAAAGAGATTTGATCACGGCTCCAACCAAAGGCATCTTCCAAAGGAATGATAAGTACTGAAGGGGCTGATCTAAAGCCTGCAGTTGCAACTAATGTAAAAAAGGTAACGACTGCAGCTATCCAGGCGGGATGCAGCTTTGTTCTAGACATTTCGCGAGTGAACTTTTCTAGATAAATATCCGAGTGTAATTGCTGGAATGGCGGCAAATAAACATAACCATCCATAACTCATAGTCCCAATGATTACACCAGCTAAAGCTCCACCACCAGCACCTGCAAGATTCATTACTAAGTCACTTGCACCTTGCGAAGCTGGACGCATTTCAAGGGAGACTGACTCAGATAAAAATGCTGATCCGCCAATAAGGGTGCACGACCAACCTAGTCCTAAAAGAAATAGACCAACGCCTAATTGGTAAGCATTATTTGCTTCAGCTGTGCCGGCAACAATTGTGGAGAGCACAAGAAAAACTAAACCAATCTGAATAACTCGGACTCGTCCTAAGCGATCGCTCAGCGAACCAACCAGTGGAGAAAAGGCATACATACCTAAAACGTGAACACTGATTACAAAACCAATAATACGAAGTGAAACATCAACATGTTTCATGTGTACCGGTGTCATGACCATTACCGAGACCATCGCTAAGTGACCAATCGCTATTGCCGATATTGCAAAAAACGCATTCGGGTTACTGCGAATATGACTCAGCGCAGCTTTTGTTGAACCTTTAGTTTGCTTAACTGAAGCTTGTTTTTCTGCAGTTAAATATGGATCTGGGCGCAAAAAAATCTGAATAACAATCACGGCAAAAAACAGTGTTGTGGCTGAGATTAAATAGGGTCCAACTAGGCGCGGTAAATTGAATGCCTCCGCCAAATTACCAGCTGGGTCCATCAAATTTGGCCCAGCTACTGCGCCAATAGTTGAGCCCCATACGACAAATGACAACTGTTTGGCGCGAGTTTCTTGAGTCGCTAAATCTATTGCTGCAAAACGTGCTTGATATCCTGCAGCTGATGCAGCACCAATGAGAAATGCTCCAACCAACATCAGAAAAAGATTGCGATGTGATCCACCCAGAATTGCACAGATTGATCCAAAGACACCAGATGTATAACCAACCGAAAGCGCTAAACGTCTTCCACCTTTTGCAGTCAATCGCGCCAATGGAAGGGCTAAAGCTGCTGCACCTAAAACACCACTAGTTTGAGCTAAGCCCGCTAAAGTTTCAGAATCGGTAATTGACGAAACTAAGAGCGAGCCAGCTGCAACGGTTCCAGCAATGCCAATGCCATTTAATACTTGCGCCGATGCAAGGGTTCGAATCACTCGTTGCTGCAGCGCGGTATTTGGCATTAGTTAACTAATCTGACCCAGACTGCAGTATCAGTTGGCAAAGTGTGAGCATGGACTGGTCCACTGCTCACCAGAATTTGTGAATTCGCTGGCAGCTCAATTGATTCACCCAGATTGATATAACAAGCAAAATCTCCAGGGCGCTCGAATGCAATAACATCTTTGCCGGCCTCAATCCATTCCATTGGACCATCACCTAAACCCTGTTCGGCTTTGCGAATTGCAAGTGCCTCTTGGTACATAGATAGCGTTGAATCATTAACGCCATCTTGGGACTCGGCTGAAAACTTTCCCCACCATGGCGATTGTGGCAACCATGCCTGATCAATTGTTAGGGCTGCATTGTTTGAAAAACCAAATGCACCAGCAGGATCTGATGTCCATGGCAATGGAACACGACAACCATCGCGACCACGGTCTGTGTACCCGCTCATCTTCCAGCGGGGATCAGTTAATCGATCCTCAGGAATGTCGCGTACTTCGGGTAGAGCTAACTCTTCACCTTGGTACATATATGCACCGCCAGGCAGAGCTAACATCATCAGCGCTGCACTGCGCGCACGCAAAGTGCCACGAGCAATATTAAACTTCGCTGGATCTCCTTGACGCGAACGAGTTGTGTCACCGTGATTTGTTAGACCCAAGTCAAGACGATCAACGGAGCGGACTACATCGTGATTATTAAATACCCACGATGTTGGTGCGCCAACTTCTTCTAGTGCACTTATTGAGTTATCAATCTTTGTACGAATCTGATCAGCTTTCCAAAGTGTTGTTAGCATCTCAAAATTAAAGGAGTTTTGAAGTTCATCTGGACGCACATAACGCGCAATACGTGAAGCGGGACTAACCCACGCTTCAGCAACTGCCATGCGATCACCAGGATAAGAATCAAAGATTTTGCGCCATGAGCGATAAATATCGTGAACGCCTTCTTGATCCCAAAACGGCTTGTGCTCAGTCCCCAACATTTCAGCGGCTGGATCTTTCTTGATATCTGGCAAACCTGGCTCTTTAAACATTCCATGAGCTACATCGATTCTAAAACCATCGACTCCACGATCTAACCAAAACTTCAGAACATCTTCTAAATGCGAGACAACTTCTGGGTTTTCCCAATTCAAATCGGGTTGTTCAACGGCGAAGATGTGTAAATACCACTGACCTAACTTTCCATCGGCCTCTGTAACGCGCTGCCAAGCACAACCGCCAAAGACAGCCTCCCAGTTATTAGGTGGTAAGTCTCCATGTGGACCTTTGCCATCTCGGAAAATATATCGATTACGTTCAGGTGAACCTGGGGCTGCAGCAAGTGCTGCTTGAAACCATTTGTGATCGCTGGATGTGTGATTGGGAACGATGTCGACGATAAATTTAATGCCGTAGTCATGCGCCTCTTTGATGAGCTGCTCAGCTTGAGCCAATGTGCCGTAATCAGGCTCGATATCCATGTAATCGGCTACGTCATACCCATGGTCGTGCTGAGGAGATGGGTACCAAGGGGTGATCCAGATTGCATCAACGCCTAACCTCTTTAAGTACGGCAAACGCGAACGAATTCCTTCGACGTCACCAATTCCATCGCCATTTGAATCGGCAAATGAGCGGATATAAATCTGATACGTCACTGCATCTCTCCACCAAGGACGCTCTGCGCGCGATGCTAACTGGGTCATTTTTACTCCGTCTCTAGAAAAGTTTTGAGAATTTCACGTTGATCATCGGTTAGCGGGCGAGAACTTTTTGTGTCCTCAGTTACTGTGACTTGTACGGATTTTACTCGAGCTACGAGAGTCCCATCCTTTGAAATTTCATAAACCATTGTGAAAGAGGATGTACCGATGGACTCAACCCATAAACTCATATCAACGAAAATATTTCCTTCATTGATCGGTGCCTTGAAATCAACTTCAGCCCGAGCAACAACCATGTTGAAACTTCCAAGCATCGCAAATCGCGCCTCTTGAGAATATGTTAGATATTTAGCGTTATTAACATGACCCATTGCATCCAAGTCATCCCAACGCACATACTGCTTGCTTGTGTACTTCATTAGCGCGTCAACTTTCTGTACGTAACGCGGTGCGGACGGGCTGCATCTGCGCCAAGGCGTTGGATCTTGTTCTCTTCATAACTTTCGAAGTTACCTTCAAACCAGAACCACTTTGAATCACCTTCATAAGCCAAAATATGTGTTGCAACGCGATCCAGGAACCAACGATCGTGGGAGATAACTACCGCACATCCAGGAAATTCCAACAATGCATTTTCGAGTGAGCCCAGGGTTTCAACATCTAAGTCGTTCGTTGGCTCATCTAGTAGTAATAAGTTGCCACCTTGCTTCAGCGTTAACGCTAAGTTCAAACGGTTGCGCTCTCCACCCGATAAAATTCCTGCAGGCTTTTGTTGATCTGGGCCTTTGAAACCAAAGCACGAGACATATGCACGCGATGGCATTTCAACCATTCCAACCTTAATAAAATCAAGGCCATCAGAGACGACTTCCCACAAGGTTTTCTTAGGGTCGATACCACCACGAGACTGATCGACGTATGAAATCTTGACGGTCTCGCCAATCTTAACTTTGCCAGAATCGGGAGTTTCTAAGCCCATAAGTGTCTTAAATAGCGTGGTCTTACCAGCACCGTTAGGGCCGATAATTCCAACAATTCCATTGCGTGGAAGCGTGAATGAAAGATCGTCAATAAGAACACGATCACCAAAGCCTTTGCTTAAGTTTTCTACTTCGATAACAACATTTCCAAGACGTGGCCCAGGTGGAATTTGAATCTCTTCAAAGTCTAACTTGCGCATCTTGTCAGCCTCGGCCGCCATCTCTTCATAGCGCGCAAGACGGGCCTTGGATTTAACTTGGCGGCCCTTAGCATTTTGGCGAACCCATTCGAGCTCTTCAGTTAAACGCTTTGCCCGCTTAGCATCTTTCTGACCTTCAATCTTTAGGCGTGCAGATTTAGTTTCCAAATATGTTGTGTAGTTACCTTCATAAGGATATGCACGTCCGCGGTCGAGTTCCAAAATCCACTGCGCCACATTGTCCAAGAAATATCTATCGTGCGTAATCGCTACGACTGCACCGTGATATTTATTTAAGTGTTGCTCAAGCCATAAAACAGATTCAGCGTCTAAGTGGTTAGTTGGCTCATCAAGTAGTAATAAATCTGGGGCTTGTAAAAGTAATTTACATAAAGCAACGCGGCGTTTTTCTCCACCAGATAAAACCGATACATCAGCATCAGGTGGTGGACAACGAAGTGCATCCATCGCCTGCTCAAGCTGCGAATCAAGTTCCCAGGCATTGCGATGATCTAGCTTTTCCTGCAGCTCGCCCATTTCAGCCAACAACTTGTCATAGTCGGCGTCGGGGTTGCCTAGCTCTTCACTGATTGCATTAAAGCGATCGAGCATTGCAACGGTTTCTGCAACGCCTTCTTTTACGTTATCGATGACGTTCTTGGTCTCATCTAAAACCGGCTCTTGTAACAAGATGCCAACGGTGTAGCCGGGAGTTATATAGGCCTCACCATTTGATGGCTGCTGAAGTCCGGCCATAATCTGAAGGACTGTGGACTTACCGGCACCATTCGGGCCGACCACGCCGATCTTGGCGCCGGGATAAAACATAATCGTGACATCGTCGAGAATTACTTTGTCACCGTGCGCTTTACGCGCCTTTTTCATCGTATAAATGAACTCAGCCATGGGATGAAACCTTACCGTTATGTATCGGTAGACTTAGCATTCACGACCCCCTACAGGCGCCTGTAGCTCAGTCGGATAGAGCACCCGCCTTCTAAGCGGGTTGTCGCAGGTTCGATTCCTGCCAGGCGCGCATGGCCAACGAACAACCGAACCTGATCTGGATCGACTGCGAGATGACTGGGCTATCCCTGGAAAAGGATGTCTTAGTTGAAATCGCCGTCCTTGTCACCGACTCTGAATTAAATGTGATCGGAGATGGTGTTGATGTAGTGATTCGTGCGAGCGCCGAAGATCTAGCGGGCATGAATGATTTCGTCACTGCGATGCATACGACATCAGGTCTGATCACTGAGATTCCCAATGGAATTTCTCTCGTTGAGGCAGAGTTGAAAGTAATCGCCTATTTATTGGAGTGCGGTCTACAACCCGGCAAATCTCCATTGGCTGGAAACTCCGTTGGCGTTGATCGCACATTTATTGCACGCGATATGCCGGCGTTAAATGACTTCCTTCACTATCGAACAATCGATGTCTCATCGATTAAAGAGTTAGCTCGCCGTTGGTATCCCAAGGCCTACTTCAACGCCCCTGCCAAGACTGGCAATCACCGCGCATTAGGCGATATTAAGGATTCAATCGCTGAGTTGGCCTATTATCGCAGCGCAGTATTCGTTCCGGGACAGGTGCAGTAGAAGGTAGGATTTGCACCTCATGGTGGGCGTAGCTCAGCTGGTAGAGCACCCGGTTGTGGTCCGGGATGTCGCGGGTTCGAGCCCCGTCGCTCACCCCACTTTTATATAGATGCACGTCTAGTAGAAAGCTGGCGAGAATGATCTTTGATGTAATTATTGAAATTCCCGCCGGCAGTCGCAACAAATACGAGGTCGATCATATAACCGGTGAAATCCGCCTTGATCGAATGCTTTTCACATCTACGCGATATCCATATGACTATGGCTTCGTTAAAAATACCCTCTCACTCGATGGTGATCCACTTGATGCACTGGTCATGTTGGATGAACCAACATTTCCTGGCTGCGTAGTTTCATGCCGCGCAATTGGAATGTTTAATATGACTGATGAAGCTGGCGGAGATGACAAATTGCTTTGCGTTGCCGCCGGTGATATTCGTAAATCATCGTTCCAGGATTTAAAAGATGTTCCAGAGTTTGAGCTCTCAGAAATTCAACACTTCTTTGAAGTCTATAAAGCGCTAGAGCCGGGCAAAAGCGTGACGGGTGGCAACTGGGTCAATCACAATGAAGCCCAATTAGAGATTGAACGCTCGCGTGAACGTTTTAAAGGTAGCCATTAATTAGGCATGGACTTAGGGAGAGCTAAGTGATCAATAGCGGAGATACAGCATGGGTGCTAGCAAGTGGAGCGCTCGTTCTATTTATGACCCCGGGTCTTGCAATCTTTTACGGTGGAATGGTGCGTGCTAAAAGCGTCTTAAACATGATGATGATGTCATTTGCCGCAATGGGAGTGACGACAATTATCTGGGTGCTCTATGGCTATTCGCTGACTTTTGGAAAATCACACGGCGGATTAATCGGTGGCTTTGAAAACCTAGGTTTATCTAAAACTCTTGATCAAGTTGTTGGTCCAGAAGGTCATCAAATTCCTATGTTGGCCTTTGCCATGTTCCAACTGACTTTCGCAATTATTACCGTTGCACTTCTTTCAGGTGCAATTGCCGATCGCGCAAAGTATGGCTCATGGGTTTTATTCGTTGCAGTCTGGATTACTGTGGTCTATATCCCCGTTGCACATTGGGCTTTCGCAGCACAAGGCGGCAGCGGTGGTTGGATCGTGGATAAATTAGGTGCACTCGATTTCGCCGGCGGTACTGTCGTTGAAATTAACTCAGGAGCTGCAGCTCTTGCCCTCGCATTAGTTTTGGGTAAGCGCGATGGTTTCAAACGCGATCCGATGCGTCCGCACAATATGCCGCTAGTACTTCTTGGTGCTGGAATGCTGTGGTTTGGCTGGTTTGGATTTAATGCCGGCAGTGCTTTATCAGCCGGCTCGTTAGCTGCAACTGCCATGATTAATACTCAAATCGCCTCTGCTGCAGCGTCGATGACATGGGTGCTTTTTGAAAAACGTCGAGATGGCAAAGCTACAACTTTGGGTGTTGCATCTGGCGCAATTGCAGGAGCCGTAGTTATTACTCCAGCCTGCGGTTTCGTTAATCCACTTGGAGCATTGATTCTTGGTCTCATTGCAGGTGTAGCAGGTTCCTATGCAGTCTCACGTAAATACAAGTTTGGCTATGACGATTCATTAGATGTCGTTGGAGTCCATGGCGTCTCTGGTGTAATCGGAATGATTGGCATTGGATTGCTTGCAACACTTAGCGTTAACTCTGCTGGTAAAGATGGTCTGTTCTCAGGCGGCGGTACCCAACTGTTAGTAGATCAACTAATCGCTATCGTTGTCGTTGCACTCTTTTCTTTCTGTGCAACATGGATTATCGCTACGGTAATTAGTAAAACTATTGGCTTTAGAGCAACTCATGATGATGAAATCGGTGGACTAGACACGGTTTATCACGCAGAATCAGCTTATGACATCACCGGAAATTCAAACCGGTACTAACGAGAGGCTATAGACATGAAACTAATTACTGCCATCGTTAAGCCTGGCAAGGTAGATGAGATAAAGCTTGCTCTGCAAGCCGCTGGTGTCCATGGAATGACCGTGTCAGAAACTCATGGTTATGGCCGACAAAAGGGGCACACCGAGATTTATCGCGGAGCTGAGTACACCGTTGATTTCATTCCAAAAGTTCGCATTGAAGTTTTAGCAGATGATGAAGACTGTTCAAGAATTCTCGATCTGATTGTTGAAACCGCACACAGTGGAACGATCGGAGATGGAAAAGTCTGGGTTACTCCAGTTGAAACTGTTGTTCGTGTTCGAACTGGCGAGCGCGGAATGGATGCAATTTAACCGTTAGGAATTACTTGCCCCGGACAGGTTTGAAGAATCTTCACAATCGCAGCTTTTTCTGGCGCGGTTAACCACAAACCATATTTATATTTAACTGCTACTTGTCGTGCAACATAGGCGCATCGATAGCTTTTTCGTGGCGGCAACCAAGTTGCTGCATCGCCATCACTTTTTTGCGAATTCAAAACCCCTTTAACGGCCAATAAATTAAGTGGGTCATTGGCAAGCTCAGTTCGAACCTCCAGAGTTAATTTAAATGCACCTGTCTGCCATGCATTTGAAAGCGCCACAACGTGATCGATTTGAACCTCAGAGCTAGTTGCCACTCCCCTGAGAAAATTAATGCTCTCTCCGGAATATGGATCAATTAAAACCCCCGAAAAAACCACACAGTCCTTGGCGCTTACTTTGTAGATAATCGAACTCAAGTCACGATTCAAAATATCGTTGCGAGTATCACAGCCATTGTGATCAACATCTTTCCAGGCCGTTCCAAATTGATCACGCGCGTACCCAGTCTTTGGCGCACGCCCCTTTACGGCAATCTTTGCGATTACATCCACAACAGTTGGCGAGGCGGCGTGAGCGCTGTCGGTAAAGCCCGCCAGAAACAATGTCAGGGCTAGGGCAATCCTTATTTCCCAGCGACTCATGCCCCTATCTTGGCGGGGTCGCCTATGTGCGGCAAGGGCCTAGTTGCTGATAGGTTTCCCCCTGCAATCAAGCGTTTCCCTCGCTTGGATGTCTCGGGTGGTTAGCTCAGTTGGTAGAGCAGGTGACTCTTAATCACCGGGTCGGGGGTTCGAGTCCCTCACCACCCACTTACAACCGTGAGTGTGCCTGAGAAGTAGTTCATTTCAAGTCGATGACTTGGTGAGTATGAATCAGTGAGTCCTATCGATTGCTCAATGCCTCTTGGAAACTTTTGAGAATATATGGAGCCGCCTCCAAATATAGGTCTTCCTTAGACTTACCGATTACTTTAAGAACTGTTGCATCATAGTTTTGCGTCCTTGAAATTCCTTTAACAATGTCCCAGTAGGCATCAAATCCATAGTTAGCGATAACCCATTCCCACACTTGAGAACCAACTGTGTATGCCCACATAGTTCCTGCCTCGCCATCATTCTTCTCCGCGCTCTTGATCATGCTGAGAATGTCGATAGTACTAGTTGGTAATTTGCGATCTAAAAGCGCACCTCCTAGATAATTTTCATTAATCTGTTGGTATAAATCATCTTGATACCAGCCAAGATTAGGTAATGATAAGGCGGCGCCAAATAATTGGCCGGCGCCTTCGATAAGGAAATAGGGCGCACCGTTTTCCAACACATTAATGTCGTTTGCAAACCATATTAAATCTTGGACTCCATGCGTAAATTCATGGGTTAAATAAGTAGGGTCCCAATATTTTCCAGCATTTGCCGTTGGGGAAATAATCCAAAAACCAATTTGCCCCTTGTTCGTGCCTGTAGGGAGAATATGAGAACCCGAGATTCCGTATCGCCATCCGCAATTTAAATCCCCAATTTTTGTGGGATCTAGATAAGTATCCATTACCCACTGAGCATCATCTGGTCGTGAAATGTCATTAGCATCGATGAGCGCCGAACTCTTTTCAGTTAAAAAAGTTGCTTGAACGCGAGTTTGAGATGGGAAAAAATCAGCCCAATAAGGCACCGTATATAGAAGTTGGGCCTTTAAGGGAGCGAGTTGAACCACTGGGAAATCGCTCGAGACATGAAAATCAACTGGTGGAATTATTTTCGTGGAAGCAACATGATCTCGAATTGCGCGATATGCCTTAACTCTAATTGGATCAAATAATGCTTCTGATCTTGAATCAACTCTCGTGTATCCCTTATCGAAATAGAATGAACGCTCAGTCACGCTATCTTGTATTCGATAATAATAATTTCCAGAACCGCAGCTCTCGAGTGGAAGCGGTACATCACCATCCTCAGGGGAGGCTACAGCTTTCACCGTTGGTGTTGGTGTGGGAGTTGGTGTGGGTGTGGGAGTTGGTGTGGGTGTGGGTGTGGGAGTTGGTGTGGGTGTGGGTGTGGGAGTTGGTGTAGGTGTAGGTGTAGGCATAGAAGTCTTAGCAGGTGTTGCGGTGATCGTCACTGTTGGCGCAGGCGCAGGTGTTGCGGTGATGGTCACTGTTGGCGCAGGTGCAGGTGTTGCGGTGATCGTCACCGTTGGCGCAGGTGCAGGTGTTGCGGTGATCGTCACCGTTGGCGCAGGTGCAGGTGTTGCGGTGATCGTCACTGTTGGCGCAGGTGCAGGTGTTGCGGTGATTGTCACTATTGGCGCAGGCGCAGGTGTTGCCTGAACAATCGTTACGCCTTTGTTCCAAATTAATTTTTTTCCAGATTTAACACAGGTATAAGTTTTATTGAGATAGGCAACCCTTTGGTTTAAAACTTTGCAGGTACTGCCAGGAGTTATTTTTTGAGCAGAAGTGGCAGAGAAGGCAATAAAGGTAAAGGGTGCAGCTACCAGCAACGCCTTAGCTAAACCTCTTCTTATTCCCATTCCAACAGGGTAATGGATATTCAACCTTAAGCTTCAATGTGCGTGAAGGACTTTGGTACGTAGTTTTTCTAACTCAATGCTCATTTCAATAGGCAATTTAGGACCAATAGTTTCGAACCATTCATCGATCAACGGAAGTTCTTGTTGCCATTCAACCGGATTCACCTTCATTGCATCTGCGATATCCGCGGCTGTGACATCTAGCCCTTCAATATCAATAGCCCCTGGAATGGGGGCGTTACCCAAAAACGTCTCAACGGATTGCGCTTTACCTTCGATTCGTTCAATGGCCCATTTAAGAATGCGAATATTTTCTCCATAACCTGGCCACAAAAACTTTCCGCCTTCGCCCCTGCGAAACCAGTTAACGTAAAAAACCTTTGGCAATTTTTCAGGTGAGCTCTTTCTACCAATCTCTAACCAGTGATCTAAATAATCTCCCACGTGGTAACCAATGAAAGGGAGCATCGCAAATGGATCTCTGCGCACAACGCCTACCTGGCCAGTTGCTGCAGCAGTGGTTTCAGATGAAAGCGTTGCCCCCATAAATACCCCGTGGTTCCAATCGCGAGATTGCACAACTAGAGGAATCGTTGTTTTACGTCGGCCACCTAGAAATATTGCAGAGATTGGAACACCTGTTGGACTCTGCCACTCTGGAGCAATGATTGGGCATTGTGCTGCTGGTGTGCAAAAACGCGAGTTTGCATGCGATGACAGTTCGCCGCTATCTGGCGTCCAGCTTTGGCCCTTCCAATCAGTTAAATGTGCTGGCGGCGTATCAGTCATACCCTCCCACCAGATGTCACCATCGTCGGTCAGTCCAACGTTAGTAAAGATTGAGTTTCCCTTTTCAATCGTGCGCATGGCATTGGCGTTGGTGTTCCACCCGGTGCCAGGGGCGACGCCAAAGAAGCCAAATTCAGGGTTGGTTGCATACAGGCGGCCATCATCACCAAAGCGCATCCAGGCAATGTCATCGCCGAGGGTTTCAACTTTCCAGCCCTTAATTGTTGGATCCAGCATCGCAAGATTTGTCTTGCCACAGGCCGATGGAAACGCGGCAGCAACATAGTGAGCGTTTCCACTAGGTGGTGTGAGTTTGAGAATCAGCATGTGTTCGGCAAGCCAGCCTTCGTCGCGCCCCATAACCGATGCAATTCGAAGTGAGTAACATTTTTTTCCGAGCAAAGCATTGCCGCCATAGCCAGAACCAAAAGACCAGATTGTTCGCTCTTCTGGAAACTGCACGATGTATTTAGTCGTATTACATGCCCAGGCAGCATCTTTTACGCCTTCAGCAAGTGGTGCGCCAACAGAATGTAGCGCCTTCACAAAGTCGCGATCACTTCCTAGCGCATTAAGCGCCTCGATACCCATGCGCGCCATGATTCGCATTGAGGCAACAACATATGCGCTGTCTGTAATCTGCACGCCGAACATGGGGTGCACAGAATTTAGCGGACCCATGCAAAATGGAATGACATACATAGTGCGACCGCGCATCGACCCCCTATAAAGATCGGTCATAATATTTTTCATCTCAACAGGAGCCATCCAGTTATTAGTTGGTCCAGCATCGGATTCATTGACTGAACAAATGAATGTTCTATCTTCGACTCGGGCAACATCGGTTGGATCAGATGCGCACCAGAAAGAGTTAGGTTTCTTCTTAAGTCGAATTAATGTTCCAGCATTTACTAGTTCATCGGTAATGCGGTTCCACTCTTCATCAGAGCCATCACACACATAAATATTGTTGGGTTGCGTTAACTCTGCAACTTCATTAATCCATGCAGAAAGCCCAGCATGCATTACACCTTGAATCGCCATTGATTCTCTCCGTAGCTAGTAGAACAACACTAAGGCGCTACTTATGGGTAGAACAGAGAGCTTATTGTCTGATGAGTCACAGCCTTTAGATGAACCCTCCGGTTGATTATGCTTCAGCGTGGAATTGCCTCAAGGGCATTGAAAAAACACTACCAGAGTGTAAAGTTGCGTCCTGTTGTTGGGAGAGGAAGCCTCTCAATCTGCATGAGAGGCAAAGGGGCCTAAAATGAAGAAAGCTCCTTTGGCTCTATGAAAAAAATAATTGCCGCTTTTCTCATAGTTTTCATGCAATCACTGTGTGTGGTAAATCTTGCTTTTGCCGGGGACTTTACGTACGACATCATTAGCCAAAAGCTTGCCGATGAACTCACTACGAATATTTCAAGTGAGTTAGCACCCGGTGACTACGAAATGAATGTTTCTGTTGAAAATGCTGATGGAACATCTGAGCTTAGAAACTTTCTCTACTGCAAAGATGCAGATGGAAATATTCTTTGGAATCAGTGGTGCACTGGCGAAACGCCACTTATTGATCCTGTCCAACTTCAAGATATTACTGTTCAATCCGAACTTCCTACATACTCACCAAAAACAGATGTTCAGACTGTGCAAGATATTGCAGTCTCGACCTTTGCAGTCCTGAGTTATTTAACAGTCGGTCTTGGGCATGCCATGAATTTAACTGGTGGGGCTCCCGTCAATGATGGTGGGTCAAATACTCGAGCAGAGTTGGCAGAGCTTGAACTTAAAATCCTAGAGAGATCTAAAAAACGGCGCCGATTCGGTGATCTCCTTGGAATGTGGAATAAATCAATCTTCACGTTTATGGACTCAACCTTCGTCAATGTTTCCAAGAGAGTATCTGGATTCTCTCCAGCTATAACCCGTTCTACCTCTGATGCTTCATATCTTCGAGCTATGACCGGTTCTCTCTCACTTATTCTTTATCCCATTGCACTATTTCTAGGCTTTCTCGCTTTGAATGACACAAATTTCCAAGCACTTCCACCCACAGCGGCAACGTTGATAGCCATGCTCATGCTTGGAGTTTTTGATTCATTTGCGGGATTATTGAGTGGCTTAGTGTTCTTTACTGGCTGTCTAATAACTGGCCATATATCCACAATCCATGAGCTTTTAATCTCAATTGGATTGCTAGCCTTTTCATTTTGCCCAATATTGCTTTCAAGTAATCTACGCCCAATTCGTCGACACGTCTTTAATAGTCACGATATGTGGGAACGAATTACTGATTACTGCCTTGGAACCATTTTGACTGTTTGGATCATCTCTCAGATGGTTGACGCATTACCTGGTTTAGCTGGCTTGCAGTTATCAATAGTTTCGCAGTGGAAAACTGTCTGTATTTTTGGTGGCATTGCAATTCTTCTTCGTAGATTTTTAGAAGATATTGCACTCAATCAATATCCTGAGCGTTTAGAAAAGACTGAGTTAGTACACCCAAGCCCAACGGTAAGACAACGCCTATCTAAAGCTTGTATTCAAATTGCAATATTTGCATTCCTAGGTCATGCATTTATCGGCACATCACTTGCATTTTGGTTAGGTGTTGTACTTTTTGCAGTTCCTAAATTGACTTCAGTGTTCTCCGAAGAACTGCCAAAGTCACATTCACTTGTACGTATAGTTCCTAATGCGGCAATAAAGATTGTGGCGGTTTTAATCGCTGGTGGAGGAATCTCGTATTACTACCTTGCTGGAGTTTCAGATGCACAAACTCGCATTAATGTCGGTTTCTATCTATTAATTCTTCCTGGAAGTCTTATATCTGTTTTGGGGCTTTTATCTAAAAAAGAAGAGACCGACGATGAATGGAAATATTCAGGTCTAGGCAAAATTGCCTATAGATTCTTTGGAACTTTGGTATTTGTTGTCTTGGCTCTGAATACTTTCAAGGTCGATGTCTTCGGCAAACTCTTTCACTTCTTCTCGTAAAAGCTTGGATTTCGGTCTGAGAATCTCAATATTTTGGTGCAATTTAGCGAATTTATCGATAGGCTTGAAATGTGACTACAGGTAGCGCTGGCAAGAGATTTAAAGATGCCCTACATAAAGAGAAGCCTCTACAGATAGTTGGCACCATTAATGCCAACCATGCCTTGCTTGCAAAGCGCGCTGGATATCAAGCTATTTATCTTTCTGGCGGCGGAGTTGCCGCGGGTTCACTAGGCGTTCCCGACTTAGGGATCACGACTCTTGAGGATGTTCTCACTGATGTTCGACGCATTACCAATGTCTGTGATGTGCCACTTCTCGTAGATTGCGATACTGGATTTGGTCCTTCTGCTTTTAATATCGGCCGCACAATAAAAGATTTAATTAAAGCCGGTGCTGCTGCCACGCATATTGAAGATCAAGTAGGGGCCAAGCGCTGTGGCCACCGACCAAATAAGGAAATCGTTTCAACGCAAGAAATGGTCGATCGAATCAAGGCGGCGGTCGATGCCAGAACTGACGATGATTTTGGAATCATGGCTCGAACTGATTCCCTTGCCAATGAAGGATTAGAGAAAGCCTTGGATCGAGTTCGTGCCTACGTTGCAGCTGGTGCTGATTACATCTTCCCAGAAGCCGTACTCGACTTAGATACGTATTCTAAATTTGCAGCTGCAGCCGGTGTTCCAATTTTGGCAAATATAACTGAGTTTGGAATGACTCCTTTGTTTACCATCGAGGAGTTAAAGAAGGTAGATGTTTCTATGGCCTTGTATCCACTATCTGCTTTTAGGGCTATGAATAAAGCAGCTGAAAATGTATACGAGTCAATTCGTCGAGATGGTACTCAAAGCAATGTTATTGATCAGATGCAGACTCGTGATGAGCTCTATCAGCGCATAAATTATTATGAGTACGAATCCGTACTGGATAAGTTCCTCGATACAAAAGATTAAAAAATAAAAGGCCCTAACTCGCTTCTAAAGTAACTCTGTAAGCAAGGTCTCTACGCGCTTTTTGATCTCATCTCTGATGATTCGCACAGATTCAATTCCTTGTCCAGCTGGATCATCTAAAACCCAATCTTCATAGCGCTTACCTGTATAAAACGGGCACGCATCTCCGCAGCCCATTGTTACTACTGCATCAGATGCTTGAACAGCTTCTGGGGTTAATATCTTTGGAACATTATTTGCGATATCGATGCCAACTTCGGCCATAGCCTCAATCGCAATCGGATTAATTGAATCTTTTGGCGCAGAGCCGGCAGATAAAACATCTACTGCTCCCCCAGATAAGTGGGACATAAAACCGGCCGCCATTTGAGAGCGACCGGCATTATGGACACACACAAAAAGTACTGAAGGTTTAACGCTCACTGCTCAATCCCTTGGCTAAGCCAAGTCCGATTAAAGCTCCAAGAAGTTGGGCGATAACAAAACCTGGCACTGAGGACAACTCGATGCCAGCAAATGTATCGCTGAAAGCTCGTCCAAAGGTTACGGCAGGGTTAGCAAAAGTTGTCGAGGAGGTGAAGAAATAAGCCGATCCGATCCATCCAGCTACAGCTAGTGGAACATAACGGCCTTCCTTTTGCTTACCAACCATGTGAATGACAAGGATCAAACCGGCCGTTGCAATAACCTCACTCAGCAAAAGATTAGAGCTAGTTTTTGCATGTGTTGAATCACCGATTGCAGGTAGATCAAACATGACATTTGCAATAACGACGCCGATAAATGCACCAATAAATTGCGTTAGTACGTAATTAATCGCAGTGAGAGCTGAAATGCTTTTATCTATAAATGCAACAACCGTGACTGCTGGATTGAAGTGGGCTCCACTTATTGGTCCTAGCATTTGAATCAAAACGGCCAAGATCAAGACTGTAGCAAAAGCAACAATAAAGAGTTGTAATCCGACATCTTTTGTTAAGTTAGTTGCCATAACTCCTGAGCCAACGATTGCCATTGCCAAAACGGCAGTTCCGATAAATTCAGCTAAAAATATGCGCAATTTCATTTATGAAACTCCAATGATGTCTACAACAAATATCAGCGTCTCGTTTGGACCGATTGGTCCAGAACCATTTGGACCATAGCCAAGGGCTGCTGGAATAACTAGAAGGCGACGCCCTCCAACTTTTGCACCTGGAAGTCCCTGTTGCCAACCGGCTATAACACCTGAGAGTGGGAACGTGGCTGGTTGACCACTCCACGATGATTCAACAATGGTGCCTGTTGACCAAGCCATCAATGTGTAATGAACTGTGAGGGTCGAGGTTGCAAGAACTTCAGTTCCGCTTCCAACAATAATATCTTGAGTTTGCAAAGTAGCTGGAGGTGTTCCAGTTGGCGCAGTGATTGTTGGTGCTTCGCCTGCATTACCGGTCACTGCAGGCAATCCTGCTGATGATGAAACTGTCACTTTATCTTTTCCTCCGCATGCCGTAAGAGATGTAATCGAAAGCGCAATAATTGCGGCAATCGCGAGTTGCTTGTTGATTTTCATTCTCCGCCTTTATTCGAGTTCTGAAATGAGTTTAAATTCACCGTCACCTAATTGACCTTGAGCTCGATACATTTCAAGCTTCGCGCGTGTGTCAGCGATATCTAAGTTTCGCATAGTGAGCTGGCCAATTCGATCAACTGGGCCAAATGCAGCGTTTTCTGTGCGCTCCATAGACAGCTTCTCTGGGTGGTAACTCAGGCCAGGGCCAGTTGTATTGATAATAGAGAAATCATCACCACGACGCAGACGTAAGGTAACTTCACCCGTAACGGCAGATGCCACCCAACGTTGCAGTGATTCTCGAAGCATTAATGACTGTGGATCTAACCAACGACCTTCGTACAGTAAGCGACCAAGGCGACGACCTTCGGCATGGTAATTCGCAATCGTGTCTTCATTATGAATGGCACTAATCAGACGCTCGTAGGCAATAAATAGAAGTGCCATACCTGGCGCTTCATATATTCCACGACTCTTAGCTTCAATAATGCGATTTTCAATCTGGTCAGCCATACCGAGACCATGACGTCCTCCAACAGCATTTGCCTCATTCATTAATGCAACTACATCACTGAAATCTTTACCGTTAATTGCAACTGGGCGACCTTGTACAAACGAGATTTTCACATCTTCGCTGGCAATATTTACTGAGGAATCCCAAAAACGAACACCCATGATTGGTTGTACTAATTCAACCGAGGTATCTAAATTTTCTAAACTTTTTGCTTCATGGGTTGCACCTAATATATTGGCATCCGTTGAATATGCTTTTTCGGTGCTATCGCGATAAGGCAAGCCGTGAGCTACTAACCACTCAGACATCTCTTTGCGACCGCCAAGTTCGTTGACGAAATCAGCATCAAGCCATGGTTTATAAATTCTCAAATTTGGATTTGCAAGCAAACCGTAGCGATAAAAACGCTCAATGTCATTGCCCTTGTACGTAGAACCATCACCCCAGATTTCTACTGAATCTGAATGCATCGCACGTACCAACATGGTGCCAGTCACCGCGCGACCAAGTGGCGTGGTATTGAAATATTGCTTAAGTCCGGAGCGAATATGAAATGCGCCGGAGGCAATCGCAGCTAAACCTTCCTCTACGAGAGCGCTTTTGCAATCCACTAATCGAGCGATTTCAGCACCGTATTCTTTTGCGCGCCCCGGCACTGAATCAATATCGGGTTCGTCGTATTGGCCAAGATCGGCGGTGTATGTGCACGGTACTGCGCCTTTTTCGCGCATCCAAGCTACGGCAACCGAGGTATCTAAACCACCAGAAAAGGCAATACCAACTTTTTCGCCAATAGGAAGTGATGCGAGGACTTTAGACATGATGCAAGTCTAACCGATGTTAAGTGTGGGAAGTTTCTTTTCAAGGGCTGGAGTAATACCCCACTGAGCACAAATATCTCGATATCTCTGGATATCAATCGCCTCAGGTTTGGCATCGGTCTTTACGGCACGAATCATCGTGTTTCTTGGTGTGTGTTCACCACCAATAAATTCGATAACGTCGACTCGATAGCCCGCGATTCTTATCAATTGAGCACGCAATGAATCAGTCAGTAGGTCTCCTAACCGTTCTTTCAATAGGCCAAACTTCGTTAAAGCTCCCCACGGCTCCGGACTCTCATTCATCTGTCGTTGAATATCGTGATGACAGCATGGCGCAATCAACATTAATTTAGCTTTGCTAGTAATTGCCCAAGCAATTGCATCATCGGTTGCGGTATCACACGCGTGCAGAGCTATTGCAACATCAGCAGCTTCGGCAGTTGTTGAAGCAATTTCCTCGGCCCTAAAAGTAATCGTGTCGTTAATTCCAAGATTATGTGCAATTTGATTATTTCTATCACGAGATGCAGTTCTGATATCTATACCAATCACATGTACCGGAAGACCAATAGATCTAAGGTACTGATGTGCTGCAAAAGTTAAATAAGCATGTCCGCATCCCAAATCTACAATTGTTAAAGGTTTGGCATTGCTCGGCCGAGTTATCTGACCCGCGTTAATTGCGGCTTCTACGGTAGGTGCTAAAAGCCTTAAGAACTCCTCAACTTGTAAATACTTATCTTGCTTTGATGCCTTAATCATTCCTTTATGATCGGCGATGCCAACTTCTGATAAGAATGGGTCAGCCGGCTCGAGTAAACGATGCTTTTTCTTATCGTGATCCAAATTCTGCTCACGCGCCTTACTTTCATAACTAACTAGTGCATCGCCACTCTTGGTAATACGTATAGAAACCGCTCCACTTGTATGCTCAACTAAAATATTGGCATATCCCGACTCCAATAATTCATGAATAGCCTGTGGATTTGAATCAATATTCTTAGTTGTGGTTACTCGGCCATCATTGTGGCTCATCTGCAGTTTGATTTCACCTTTGATGCTGACAGGGCGAATGTCTATGCGTTCAAATTCAGTCTGCATATTTCTTCGGCGGCCAGAAAGGACTGCGCGCACAAAAGTTCCCGTATCAACAATATGTGAGACTGCCTCGCTAAAGGCATCGGCAGGTAACTTAGACATTAGTGCTGAGTGTAACTTCAATAGCCAGGCCGCCCAATGTACTTTTACTTAGTGTCAGATCACCCTGATGCCACTCGATAACTGCACTCATGATGCTCATTCCAAGACCGCTGCCCCCTGTTTCACGAGAGCGAGATCGATCAAATCGCTTGAGTCCTTGGATTTTCTCCCCGTATGAATCTGCAGGTAATCCAGGCCCACCATCTTCGATGATGAGGTAGGCATGCTTACCTCCATGCAAGGTAACTGTGACCGGAACATTAGCGTTTGTGTGGATTCGAATATTGGTCAAAGCATTTTGAATAAATCTACGCATATATTTCTCGGATCCATTTAAATATATCTCGCCTTCGATATCAATTTTCACTTTGCGGTTAGGTGACAACGTTTGAAAATCAATAACATTTTCATGCAATAACGCTGAAAGGTCGAATACTTCAGTATCAACGATATTCTGCTCACCAAGTTCAGCTAAAATCAATAGGTCACCAATCAAGGATTCCATTCGCTTGATCTCACTCTTTAGGCGACTAAAAGCTAAATCTTGATTTTTGCTATCTAATTGTTTCCCTTCTAAAAGCTCTGTATATCCCTTGACCACCGTTAGCGGAGTTCTAAGCTCGTGCGCCGCATCACCTAGAAATTCCTGCATTTTTTCACGTTGCGAACGTTCTAAGCTTAAAGCTCCAGCCCTTGAAATTAAGATTGAAATATATGAGGCAATGGCATTGGCAAATATAATAAAGATTAATAGTCCAAGTAAATTCTTTTTAAGACTTCGATCAATATCTGTAAGAGACGCAGCAATAATTAACTTTTCACCACTTTCAATACCAATTTCTCTCTGTATCATGTGCGAATTGCTACCTATAATCGCGCTTTGGGACTCTTTCAAAATTGTGAGTGCCCCTTCTTGCGTCTTAAAAGCTAGGGTGAAATCAAAGCTATTTTGATCTAAACTTAATAGAGCACTTGTTATTGCATCTGACGGATTACTATAAATATCTGTAATTACTGTTTCCATATGATTGTCTACAATAGAAATTTCAGTATTATAGGAACCCCAAACAGCAAAACCACCAATAAGAATAGAGAGCAACGAAGTTACTGTTACTGAAGCAAGTACTTGCCGTGTTCGATTTTTCATTCTGCTTATTGCTGCTCTTGAATCTGAAAACCTACCCCACGAATGGTTTTAATTCCCTCAAAACCATCTCTATGTAATTTCTTGCGCAAATAGGAAATATAGGTATCAGTCACAGTACTTTCTGATTCAAACGTGATTCCCCAGACCTCTTCAAGCAAAAACTTCTTGGTGAGTACGCGACCCTTTTTTTCTACTAATATTTGAAGTAGCCTATATTCGGTTGGAGATAGTTCGACTTCTTCCCCGCTAAAAGTGACTAAGTGTTGTTCATTATCTATTGTAATTGGACCACACGTTAAGGTCGCTGGAATTTGGGTGGACTTGGTCGAACGTCGAAGTATCGCTTTTATTCGTAAAACTAGTTCTTCAATCCCAAATGGTTTAATAACATAGTCATCTGCGCCAATTTTGAGTCCACGTGCAACATCGCTCTTATCTTCCCTTGCAGTGAGCATCAATACTGGGGTCTGGTCATTATTTTTTCGCAAACGCTCAACTAGTTCAAAGCCATCCATCAGAGGCATGTTGATATCAATTATCATTAAGGCCGGTTTGTTGGTTCGCAGCAAGGTTAATGCTGACATTCCATCAATGGCTTCAACCGTCTCATATCCAGCGATGCTCAACGTATCGTGGAGTAGGGCGCGAACTCCCGGTTCGTCATCCACAATCATAATGAGCTCGGCCACTGCCCCACTCTTGCATGCCTTGGTCGCCTTGCCAATAAAATTCTTGGTTTTTGATGCCTTTCACAGAAAAAGCACAAAGTATTAATGCATCATGGTGACATGAAAATCTCTCGAGTCATAGCCCTGAGCTTGTCGTTAGCGCTTACCTCGGCTGGGCCTACTTTTGCCGATCCGGCACCAACTCCAACATATGACTTTAAGACTTTGATGGAACAGTACAAGATCGCTAAGTCCGCATTTCAAGCAGAGATGAGCGCGCGCGAACATCTCCGTGCAACAATTAATCAAAACTTTATGAGTGCAGTCAACGATGCAAATCGAATAGCCAAAAATGCACTTCGCGCAACGAAGATTCCTTCGGCTAAAAGCGAAGTCCTTGCTATTCAGAAAGCCGCAATCGCCTTAGCTAATGCAACACGCTATTCAGCTATTTTGGCGATGGGTCAGCCACCTGAAGAGCCGTTAGCCCCAACAAAGCAAGAGCACTCTTCTAAAGTCGCTCCACTCAAAAAAACTAAATCTCCTAAAGTCAGCGCATCACCGTCTTCTTAAGCCTTCAGTTCGATATCGTTCTGCTATGAAACGATTTAATGTCTGGTTAGCAACCAAAGTTACCGATGGTGTTGCAACTATGTGGTGTGCTTATATTTTCGCTGGCATTGCCTTAATTTCACTTCCAAAAGCATTACAGTCAGGGGATTCAATTGTTATTGTCTCCTGGATAGCCCAAACTTTTTTGCAGCTAGTCTTGCTTTCAATAATTATGGTGGGACAAAAAGTTCAGTCTAAAAGTGTTGAAGACACAATAAATGAAACTCATACAGCCTCACTAGCTGAATTTGAACTAGCAAAAGAGGCTAGAAAAGATGCGCATGTCGAGCTTGAGCAGCTTCATAAAATCTCACAAGATATGCATAAGCTGATGAAAGAGGTTGAAGCTAAGTTGGCTCGCTGAAACGTTATCAAAGCGAAACATTGCAGCCCTGATTTCAGGTTTCTTACATAGAAATACCTGGGGTTCTTAGTTTAAGTTCAGGGGATGAAGTCATTGCCGTGGTGGAAAGAAGCGGTGATTTATCAGATTTATCCGCGCTCATTCTTTGACTCAAATGGAGATGGCGAAGGCGATCTGCCTGGGATTACCTCCAAGCTGAACTACGTACAACAGCTTGGAGTCGATGCAATTTGGCTTAGTCCTTTTTATACCTCTCCAAATAAAGATGGTGGCTACGACGTAGCAGACCCTCGAAACGTTGACCCACGTTTTGGCTCACTTGAGGATGCTAAAGAACTCATAAGCAGTGCACATCAACTCAAATTAAAAGTAATCGCAGATATTGTTCCGAATCACTTTTCAGATCAACATGAATGGTTCCAGGCTGCACTTCTTGCTGGGCCAGGTTCGCCCGAGCGTGCTCGTTTTCACTTCCATGATGCTAACCCCGATGGAACTCCCCCAAACAATTGGATCTCACTTTTTGGTGGGCCGTCATGGACTCGCGTTGATGATGGACAATATTACTTACATCTATTTGATTCATCTCAGCCAGATTTAAATTGGGACAACGCTGATGTCCATGAAGATTTTGAAAAGACCCTTCGTTTTTGGCTAGATCTTGGTGTCGATGGTTTTCGTATCGATGTCGCCCATGGCTTGGTAAAAGAAAATGTTTTAGAGCATCATCATGATCCACAGAGCTTAAGTAATGCACTACGACTTGATTATCCAATGGAGCCCGAAGAGCGCAATGAACTTTTACTCTCAGTTCCATATTTTGATCGTCAAGGTGTTCACGAAATTTATAGAAAATGGCGAAAGATTTTTGATTCTTACGGCGATCGAGAAATCATGGCAGTTGCCGAGGCATGGGTGCATCCACCGATAAATGCAACTAAATATGTGCGCGCCGATGAACTCCATCAAGTCTTCAACTTTGATTTACTTACAGCACCCTTTGATGCCGCTTATCTCTTTGAAGTTATCAATCGATCTATTGAGCTAAATTCAACTGTTGATGCATTACCAACGTGGGCACTGAGTAATCATGACTCTCCTAGAGTTGCATCACGAATTGGTGATGATCAATCACGAGCTCTAGCCTTTTTCGTCTTAGCTTTGCCAGGCTCAAATTACATATTTGCCGGACAAGAGTTAGGTCTACCAGATGGTGAGCTAAGCGATCATGACCGCCAAGACCCTTCATTTATTCGCTCGAATGGATTGATTAAGGGGCGGGATGGAGCACGAGTTCCGCTTCCTTGGAGTGGTGACATATCACCGTTTGGATTTACTACTGGAAAACCCTGGCTTCCGCTTTCGCAGTCGTGGAAAAATTTCACAGTTGAGCATGAAAATTCAGATCCCCATAGCCTTCTCAATCTTTTCCGCAGTGCGCTCTCTATTCGACGTAAACATCTCTTAGAAAGCCAACAGATTGAATGGATTGAATCTCCATCCCATGGCGCACGTGGTGGTTCGATTTTAGCCTTTAAGCGCGCGGCAATTACTGTAGTCATGAACCTATCCGGAGAGGGCATGGATGTTGAATTTCCAGGTGAAGTCCTCTTTGCAAGTTCAGGTCCAGTCCAAGTAAATGTCAGTAAAAAACATGTACCTGCACGTTCATGCATCTGGATCTCAAACTAACTGGCACACTACTCTTCATGGAATCAACGGCCACCTGGGTCATAACAATTGGCGTGCTAGCAGGAATAATCATCTTTGACCTTTCCTTGGCCATAATTCGGCGTAACAAACCAACCACGATTTTTGAATCTGCTTTTTGGACAGTTTTCTATATTGGGACTGCGATTGCCTTCGGAGCACTTTTACCCCACTGGACTAGCCAACAAAGCCAAAAAGAGTTCTTCGCAGGGTGGTTAACTGAATATGCACTTTCGGTAGACAACATCTTCGTATTTATCATTCTTCTGACGCATCTTAAGGTGCAAAAGGAGAAGCAACAGTTGGTGCTTCTCCTTGGAATTATGCTGACAATTGGCATTCGTGGATTACTCATTCCGCTAGGTGCTGCACTCATTTCGCGTTTTTCTAGCATCTTCTTTCTTTTTGGAGCTTTCCTTATCTATACCGCTTATACGTTGGCCAAAGAGAATGAAGACGAAGAGTGGAAAGAAGGCAGGGTTGTTGCTTCACTAAAAGCCCGCGGCCTGAGTATTTTTTCAATTGCCTTAATTGCTTTGGGGTTAACTAATTTAGTTTTTTCTCTAGATTCAATCCCTGCGATATTTGGACTTACCAAGGATGCTTACATCGTTACAACCGCAAATGTCTTTGCTCTCATGGGCCTTCGCCAGCTCTACTTCTTACTTGAGGGATTATTGGCACGATTGATATTTCTTTCTAAAGGACTCTCTTTCATCTTAGCTTTCATCGGATTAAAAATGATTATGGAAGCCTTCCATGGCATAGGCATTCATGAACTAGCAGGTGTGCACATCCCAGAAGTCAGTCTGGAAGTGAGTTTAGGAGTGATTGTGGCAAGTTTGGCCATAACAACAGTTGCCAGCCTGACTGCCACACGAAAAGATGGAACTGCAATAGTTTAAATAACGTACTTTTGATTTCTTAATGTATCTCGGTCAAAATCTTTCGTACGCTCGTGAATTTTGCGGATTTGAAATGCAAAAGCCTTAATAGCAGCGTCAAAAGCCGCTAAATCATTGAACTCTGATGCCTCTGACTTGATCAAAGGTCCCGCTCCATGTGAAGTTAATATAACTCGGTGGGAGTTCTTGCCCTGGCGAGGGTTCATCTCATGAAGAATCTCAACTTCTACGCGATCAATGGTTACATTAAATCGCTGCATGCTATTGAGTTTCTCTTCTACGATTACTCTAAAATCTTCGGCTAAATCTGTATTTCGGGTATGAATAAGAATCTTCATACTTAAAAGGGTACTGCTACTACCACCAATGTTGCTATAGCTGCTAATAAGAAAGATTTCAGCAGAATCGTGAGCGCTGTTTTTCTGTCAGCGGCTCGATTAAGAGGATCGCTTACTCGTGATAGCTCTCCCAATTTTCCAAAATTAAAGCTTCCCGCAAAACCATAAGCTAAACAAAACTTAGTTCGGGACTGAACATATCCAACTGAACTAACGAATAATGGAAAGAAAATTCCTAATCTCTCTACCCCGGTCGCATGTGCAGAGATTAGCCCGATGAAAGCAATCACGCTAAGAATTAAACCTACTAATGCAACCATTTGCCTTCTACGAACTTCACCACTCCCGATATTACAAGAGCCCGGAATATACGTCGCTTCAGGCATCTTCAAACTCATCTTCATCAACCCAGGCATCGGCCACCGTATCTTCTTGGTGTTCTACCCATGAGAGGAAAGAGCCAACTGCCCGAAAGGCTAAAACAGCAACTGTTATAGCTGCAAATATTCGGCGGAGCGCTTTAATCATAAGATAAAAATACTCTCTATTGCTGATTTTTTCTCTAGATGGATGAGAGAGCACTCTCGATGTCGCTCCATATGTCATCAACATGCTCACATCCGACTGAGAGTCGGATCAACTGTTCAGGAACTGTTGGACTCTCCATTGGCCATCTACGACGACGCTCCCATAGTGATTCAATGCCACCCAGACTGGTTGCATGAGCAATCAAGTGCGATGACTCACATACCTTCTGGGTCTCGTCTGCAGTTCCATCGACTTCAAAAGAGATGACTGCACCAAATCCTGGATAGCGCACTCGACTTACTTGTGGATGGGCTTTTAATTTTTCAACTAGGCGTTGAGCATTTTCTTGTGCTTTATTAAAACGCAGTGGAAATGTGCGAAGGCCTCGCAATGCCAACCATGATTCAAACGGGCCAGGGATAGAGCCATTGAAACTGCGCGAATCGTGCAGGCGCTTATAAAGTGCTGGGTCATTCGTTGATAGTGAACCCATCAATACATCACTATGACCTGATAGGAACTTGGTTACAGAATGCATCACAATATCGGCGCCCATTGCTAATGGGTTTTGCACGAGTGGGGTGGCAAAAGTATTGTCAACGCCGACGCCAATTCCTAGCTTTTTAGCTGCAGAAATTAACGTAGGTAAATCCGCTACATCTAGGCAAGGATTGGTTGGAGACTCCAACCAAATAAGTGCAGCACCCTTCATCGCACTGATCACTTCTTCAGTATTAACGACATCAACAAAGCGAACTTCAAGGCGTCCACTTTCTTGAAAAGAATTAAGTAGCGTCATAACTCCGCTATAACCTTGATTAGATGCGACGACCGGGGCGCCAATTGGCAAGATCGAAAAGACTGCACTGATCGCCGCCATGCCTGATGAGAAAGAAAGGGTTTGCCCGCCTTCAAGTTCACTTATCGCCGTTTCGAGAGCGTTCCAGGTTTGATTGCCATATCGTCCATAACCAATGGGTCCACCAGCATGAAAAGTTGCGCTGAGGACAATTGGAGGATTCAGTGATGCATCTTCTGAAATTTCAGGACGGCCTGCAGTGATGGCAGAAGTTTCGACGTGGCGCTCTTTACTCATGCGCCTAGTGTAATTGTTTTGATAGCACTGCCATCGCAGCGTTATGACCTGGAATTCCGCTCACTCCGCCACCTCGAACTGCGCCAGCACCACAGATGAAGATGCGCGGATCATCGGTTTCAACCCCCCACGATGGGGTGGAACCATCTTCCCGGAATGGGAAATGTAGGTCTCGATGAAAGATGTTGCCTCGGGGTAGGCCAATGGCAGCTTCGATATCAAGTGGTGTTTTAACTTCAATCCCCGCAATTAAATCTTCGATTGGTTCAGCTAGATATTCATTAAGTGATGTGAGTGCTGATTTGAGCCCTGCTTCACGTGCCGCATCATTATCACCGTCAAATAAAGTTGCGGGAGTATGCAGACCAAAAATAGTGAGTGTATGAAATCCTTGCTGTTGAAGTTCTGGGCTTAATATTGAAAGATCTGTGAGGGTATGGCAATACATCTCGAGTGGCATTACTTCAGGCATGTCACCGTCTTGCGCGGCTAAGAAAGTGTCTTCAAACTGTGAAAATGATTCATTGGCATGAAAGGTTCCAGCAAAAGCTAGATGTGGATCTATTCCGGATTTAAGTGCGGGTAATCGCTTTAACAAAATGTTAATTTTCATTTGAGAACCATCACGAGAAGCCGATGCTGGCATCGATTGCAACTTAGCCAATGTCTGTGGGGCGGCATTTGAAAGTAGATATCTCGCATAAATTTCTTCACCATCAAAAGTTTTAACACAAACGCCTGAAGTGTTACTACTTATCTCGGTAACTCTTTTATTCACCTCAATACTGGCTCCGGCATCACGTACTACGCGTTCAAGTTCACTAACAAGTTTGCCCATGCCACCTTTGGGAACTTTCCATTCGCCTGTTCCATTTCCCATCAAGTGATACAGAAAACAGATGTTCGCCTGAAGTTCAAAGGCTGATGCAAATGTACCGATCAGGGCATCGGTAAGAACCACGCCTTGAACTAAGTCGTCACTAAAATATCGTTGAATAACTTCACCGATTGGTTTCTCAATCATAAAATCCCATACCTCTGGTAGCGCAATGTGGGCTTTCAATTCACTGCGTGTTAATAAGGGTTTCATAAGAGTTGGAGCAATGCGCTCGGCAAACTCAGCGATAACTCCATAGAACTCTTGCCAGGAGGCAGCTTCATGGCCACTTGGGTCTAACCTCGCAAAAGACTCTTCAGTAGCTGCATCCCATTGCCTCGAAACCAATAAACCATCATCTATTCCGTTGCGTTTGTACGGTGTATAACTTGATACATCTCTGGAGATACATTCAAAATCTAAACCTAAGTCATTGATAATCTCGTCAGGCAAGAGCGAAACCAAATATGAATATCGAGAAAGATTGGCATCAAATTCTGGGAAAGTGCGGACGCTGGCTGTTGCGCCACCTATTTCGCTATTTGCTTCCAGAATACGAACAATCATGCCGGCCTTAGCTAAATAAGCGGCAGCAACTAAACCATTGTGCCCAGCACCAACTATGACAACATCACAATCAGGCTGCGGCATTAGAGAGTACGAACAATCCGATCAATCGCCTCAGAGATAATTTCCGGGCTTGTAGCAAAGTTCAATCGAACATACTGCGAACATTGTGCTCCGTATGTATGTCCAGGATTAAACGCTACGCGGCCTCGTTCCAAAAGTGTCAGTGAAGGATTCTCGCCTAGATTCAGTGACTCTAAATCCAGCCATGCTAAATAGCTATTATGAGGAATGTGGTAGCCGACAGTTGGTAACTTGGCAGCTAGTAAATCCTTAATCATGAATCGATTGTGATCTAGTTGAGCAATCACGGTATCGAGCCACGTTCCACCATCGGCAAAGGCTGAAGCAGAGGCAAATGCCCCAAGGATTGAAGCTCTAAAATGAACGGCTTTAGGTAATTCTTCTAGTTTTTTATTGATTGCATCATTTTGAGAGACAATAATTGCGCACTTAAGACCAGCGATATTCCATCCCTTTGACGCTGCAGTAACTGTGATACCAACTTCGCGCGCAGTTTCATCGAGCGATAAAAATGGAATAAACGTCTTCTCTTTAAATGTAAGTGGCGCGTGAATCTCATCGCTAATTACAAGAACACCATATTTCTTAGCCATCTCTGCCACGCGAGTGAGCTCTTCTTTCGAATACATTCTGCCCAGTGGGTTATGAGGTGAACACATCAAGTGAACTCTTAAACCTGAGGAATATGCTTTTTCGACCGCATCCCAATCTAATTCCCAAGGATTTTCAAAATCGCCTTGTTCCCCGGTGCGAGTAAAGGGAACATCCACCAGATTCAGATGTGTTTCATTTATCCAGTTATAAAAGTTTTGATAGACCGGAGAGTTGATTAAAATAGAATCTCCCGGCTTAGTAAAGACGCGCAAAACTTCTACGACTGCAACTCCAACATCGGCAGCAATACGAACTTGATTTGTGTCGATATCCCAACCCCAGCGATGTGAGGCGAAGTGCGCAAAACCAGATGGCAGTTCTGGAACCAAACCTAAGTACCCTAAATCAGAAGTGGACACCATATTGAGAAGTGTCTGCTTGATTGATTCAGCAATTGGAAAATCCATCTCGGCAACAGGCAGGGGAAGTACATCACGATCAAATCCCCGCCACTTTTCAGAGTGGTGTGTAAGTAGTTTTTCCAAACTTGGCGCGGCTACATGTGTGTCAGTCATGGCGGACAGGTTACCGTGCCTTGCGCACATTTACGCGTTATCTAAAGCCTGCTCGGCAGGCGTAAGGCGCCTAGTCGTATTTCTGACCACCAACGTCGTGGGTAAGACGAGAGACGGAGCTTCAACATGTGGTTTTCTCAAGCGTTCCATAATGGACCAAGCAGCCATCTCCCCCATGAGTTGAACTGGCTGCTCAATAGTTGTTAGTTCGGAGAACTCTGCCATCTCATGGCCATCGAAACCTACGATTGAAATATCATCCGGCGTTTTGAGTCCGTGGCGACGTAAGGCTTGCATCGCTCCCATAGCCATTTCATCAGATTCGCAAAAAATTGCAGTTGGTCTATTTGGTCGTGCCAATAAATCATCCATAGCACGTGAGGCTGTATGCATCGTAAAATCTCCGTGTACTTCCCGGGAAGGCAGCCATTCAAGCCCATTTTCGGCCAGTACGGACATGAATCCTCGTCGGCGATCTTGCGGAACACTAAAATTAAATGGGTCATCGGGGCGACCGGACATCAAACCAATTTTTTTGTGGCCTTGATTAACAAGGTGCTGAGTTGCAGTACGTGCGGCACTTACATCATCGATTTTGATACTCGCACACTCTGGGTGTTCCATGCCGACTAATGCAATTGGAATTCCAAGGCTTAGCATTGAATCAAATTCTTCAGCAGTTGGCGGCAACGAGATAACAATTAATGCATCCACGCGACCCTTTAGTAACTGATGCTGAAATAAGCGTTCTCGACCTTTCATTGCACTGAAGTTATAAAGCAGTAAATCCAAACCAGCTTCACGAAGTGCCTGCTCGGCTCCACTAATCACTTGAGAGAAGTACCACCGTGAAATATATGGAGCTACTACGCCCACGCTATTTGTGCGTCCTTGGGAAGTATTTCCACGCGTTGGCGTTAATGGGTAATCCAATTTTTCAGCAGCGGCAATAATCTTGGCTCGGGTCGCATCATTGACATGCTGAAGCCCACGTAACGCACGTGAGACTGTTGCAGTTGAGACGCCCGCCTCTTCTGCAACCTCCTTAATTCCTGCCATGTGCACTCCTCGACTATCGCTGAAACCTGCAAAAACCTGCAAAAAATCCTGCAAGGCCTGTAAAAGTAGAGCATCAGGGTTGCACATGGCAATTACGGGCCTTAAAAAGGGTAAGTTCACGCTCATGAGCCAACAAATTGAGACCCAAATCGATGTCACGCTAACTGAAAGAGATCGAACCACAGCCTTTTTCAGGATTGTCCTGGTTGTGCCGATGGCGATCTTTCTCAGCTCTTTCGCTCCTACAGATTTTACGAGTTCTAGTAATTATGCAGTTGGTTTTTTCATTCTGCCGGTACTTCTTGCACTTGTTGTGAGGCAGATATATCCAACATATCTCTTAGCCTTTAATGAGGCACTGCTGTCGCTACAGACACGAGTTGATGCATATTTGCTGTTGCTCACAGATGAATACCCATCAATTGAAGAAAATGACGTGGTCAGTGTAACTTTCCCAGAAGTTGATGCAAAAGCATTGAACCGTTGGCTACCACTTGTTAAGTGGTTCCTTGCAATTCCTCTTTACATAGTTGGTCTTTTTTATATTCTCTACGCAGCAATTCTTACTGTAATTGCTTGGTTCAGTATTTTATTTACAGGTAACTATCCGGAGCGTTGCGCTGAAGGCGTCGTTGGAACTATTGCTTTTTGGAATCGCGTAGTTGGTTATGCTCTCGTGCTAGTTACAGACGAGTATCCAACATTTTCCTTATAAGAAATGTCTGTTCATTCCACCCAGAAAATGCGTCGGGTTGTAGCCGAGGTTGGGGTATTAGATAAGAAGTTTGCTCCGCTGATTGCCCGAAGACCGTTATGTACTATTGGACGCTCTGCGCCCAGCGGAACCAATTTTGAATCTCTAGTTAGTTCGGTAATTTCTCAGCAACTTGCAACTAAAGCTGCTGAAACAATTCATCAACGTCTCATCAGTTTATGCAGGGGAAAAATAACAGCACGAAAGATTATTAAGCTTGATGATGTCGCACTTCGCGCAATTGGGGTATCTGGGGCTAAAACTAGAACTATAAAAGGCTTAGCGGCTGCGGTTCTTGATAAGTCGCTTCCAATTGAGCGCATCGATGAAATTCATGATGACGAGGCTATTTTTCAAGCCCTTACTTCAATCTGGGGAATTGGTCGATGGACTGTTGAAATGTTTATGATGTTTCAACTAGGACGTTTGGATGTCTGGCCAACCGGTGATTTAGCAGTAAGAAGGGGCTGGGATCTGGTCCATAAGAATGAAGAGGAAACCTCTGCCAAACGTTTGGATGCCCTAGGAGAAAAGCTGCATCCTTACAGAAGCGTCGTTGCGTGGTACTGCTACCAAGCTGTGCATGAATCTCGCGGTTTAGATTATTAAATATCTTCTAAAATTAAAGATACTGAATTAATACACCAGCGCTCATCTGTTGGCACGTCGTAGCCCTCGCCTTTAAACACATGTCCCAAGTGTGAGCCGCAGGACGCACACCGCACTTCAGTGCGAACGCGTGGAAAAAGTGAACGATCTTCAATTAATTCAACTGCATCATCAGCAGTTGGTGCATAAAAAGAAGGCCAGCCGCATCCAGAGTGAAATTTTGTTTGACTCTTAAAGAGCACGGCTGCGCAAGCTTTACATTTATAAACGCCAACCTTGTCGGTATCGGTGTATTCACCAGTAAATGGTCGCTCGGTTGCTGCATTTCTCAAAACTTCGTAAGACAAAGGATCTAGCGTTGCCTTCAATTCTTCTTCATTAATTTTTACTGGATATTCTCTCTCACTCATGCGCTAACTCCCATGGTTGGATAAGCAATTCCAGTACTTGAATGGCAGTCATATCCGTTTGGATTTTTTTGTAAATACTTCTGGTGATATTCCTCAGCTAGAAAATATTCGACACCGGTCGCATCGAGAATTTCAGTAGTAATCTCATCGAAGCCTTCGCTCGTAAGAACTCCTTGATAGATATTCCGGGACTGCACGGCGGTAACATAGTGTTCGGGAGATACAGTAAATATTGCGCTGCGGTACTGAGTACCAATATCTCCCCCTTGACGATTCAGTGATGTTGGATCATGCATCGTCCAAAACTCTTCTAATAACCTCTGATAACTGATTGTGCTTTCATCGAAAACAATTTTTACAACTTCGGCATGCCCAGTATCGCCAGTGCACACTTCTTCATACGTTGGGTTGCTCGTCCTACCACCCATGTAACCGACGCTTGTTTCCATTACGCCAGGCAACTGCCAGAAACGTCGCTCAGCGCCCCAAAAACATCCGGTAGCGCAGTACATTGTTGAACTCATAGGCGTGATTCTTTCATTGTCATGACATATGTGCACCCGCTGATAGCCTTATAACCACACCTTTTGAGCCCCCGTAGCTCAGGGGATAGAGCACTGCCCTCCGAAGGCGGGTGCACAGGTTCGAATCCTGTCGGGGGCACACGCGACTTAAATCACTGTTATTTTGGAAATCTCTGCCCGTTCATCCTTGTTAAACACCTCATAAGGCGAGAGAATTACTACCTTGCGCACGAATTGAAAGCGCAGAAACAACGTTGTTAAGCGATGATGGGCCTCCCGCATAAGAGGCTGAAGGAGGCATGCACATGGATTGGCGACATCAATCGGCCTGCCGCGATGAAGATCCAGAGCTTTTCTTCCCTGTTGGAAATACTGGGCCCGCGCTGACTCAAATCGAAGAGGCAAAAAAGGTTTGTCAGCGCTGCATAGTCAAAGAGCCATGTTTAGCCTGGGCGCTTGAGAGCGGACAAGATGCTGGCGTGTGGGGCGGACTGTCAGAAGATGAACGTCGCGCATTGAAGCGCCGTGCAGCTCGTAACCGTGCCCGTTTGATGGAGCAACAAAACTCTTTCTAATTGCGTTACAACGGAAAGCGTAACGTTGCAACAGTTCCAGAGTCTGAAGAAATCAACGTTAACTTTCCTTTTAACTCATTTTCTGTCAACGTGCGAACAATTTGTAATCCCAAATTTGAAGACGTCGATATATCAAAACCATCAGGCAAGCCAACGCCATCATCGCTAATTTTAACTACACACTCGTTGCTATAACGTTGTAAATCAATTAATAAGTTAGTTCCTTCTTCTGCTAAACCATGCTCGAGAGCATTATGCATAAGCTCTGTTACAACAAGTGATAATGGCGTCGCTAATCGTGAATCTAAGGAACCAAGCTGGCCAATTCTTTCAATTTTTAACTCCCCTGTGCGAGGACTTAATTCCAAGGCATGGGTAATTAAACTTGTTAGAACTTCATCAAATGCCACTGTATTTTCACTGCTACTTGAGAGAGTTTCATGAACTAATGCAATCGATGCAATGCGACGGACAGCTTCATTAAGCGCAGAAGCGGCACCAGGATCTTCGATTCGACGTGCTTGCAATCTGAGCAGCGCAGAAACAGTTTGCAAATTATTTTTCACTCTATGGTGAATTTCACGGATGGTTGCATCTTTGGTTACTAGCTCACGCTCACGTCTACGAAGTTCTGTGACATTTTGTAACAACACAATTGCGCCAACACGATCGATACTTTGTAACAATGGGAGCACCAATAGATCGATCGTGGCACCTTTATTATCTATTTCTACGCGGCGCAAAACTTTGCCATTGAGGCGCGTACGAATTGCCTCTTCATGAGCATCGGGTGAATTCTTAATTACTTCTTCGGCGATATCGCCCAACTTATTATTTTCAATCTCATTTTTCCAACCCATGCGGCTAAATGCTGATCGCGCATTGGGACTGGCATATGAAATAACACCATTGATATCCAGGCGTATAAGACCATCGCCAACACGTGGAAGTGGCTCAAATATGGAGCCTGCCGCTGCATAAGGAAATGAACCTTGCGAAACCATTTGGTACAAATTATTAGCAATCTCTCGATAGTTCAGTTCCAGACTGCTGGGTGATCGCATCAGATCAGCATTTCTATGTCGAGAAATAACTGCGATTATCTGGCCATCAAAGAGAACTGGAATCGTCTCTTCTTTCACCATAATCTCGCCGAGTTTTTCAGGTGGCGCATCACGTCCAATTTCACCGCTAGATAGCGCTTCATCCAGACTTGGGTTACTCCCCCAACTCACTTCTCGCCCAATCACATCATCTGCAAAAACAGTGGCAGTTGTTGTTGGACGTATGTGAGCAACGGCTACATGGCCAGTCGGCCAAAGCTTTACATCTTTTCTAATGGGAACCCATAAAATTAAATCTGCAAATGAAAGATCTGATAGAAGTTGCCAATCTGCCACTAATTCATGAAGGCGATGTGCTTGATCAATAGTTACTGAACTGCGACCATGTAAAAGAGATTCAAACTCTGGCATGGTTATTTCCAGCTAGCTAACTCATCGGCAATTTCTTGTGTTGCAAACCAGGTTAATTCGTCTTCATCATCATAGGCAAGAAGTGCACATTGAACTTGATCCCAGCGAACTGGAGAATTCAACGTCAAGGAGTCTGCACCTTCTTGGTCGACCTGGTTGTAATCAATCTCGATTGCCAGAACTAGACCGGGAGCGAGCTTTGATTCACGTAGTTCAAGTGCCTTAGCCCCCGCTGCTATAGAAAGCAGATACTCCAACTCTTCAGAATCGCAATCATCGTTATCGATAAGGAAATCACTTGTAGGAGCAAATAGCGTTTCTACCTGCATACTCAGAGCTGAGATGAAGCCCTCAAGTTGGCTATGGCTAAGTGCCAGGTAAGTTCGCATTGGCCAATAGTAAGGGAGTTTAGGCAATCATTTCGCTAGCAATTCGGGCTATAGATTTTCTTAATGCAGAACGCTCATTTACCTCAATGAATGTTGCTTTTTCAGCCTGTGCGGCAGTAGCGGCGCGCAAATCACGATTAATAACACGTACCGATGTGGGGCGCAGTGGCGTTGTAATGGAGAGGAATTTTCCTTCCTCCTCTTCTCCCTTTCGGCCCTGGGAACGCATATTTAATATGAAACTAATAGCACTGCGAATTGAAGTCATCCCTAACAATGAGACAACTTGTTCAAGTCGATGAATTCCCAAAAGATCTGCACGCGCCACGATCATCATCTCGTCACCTTGATCGCAACACCAGGTTGTCATTGTCGATGTCCACCGGCGATCAGTTAATCGGTGCGAGAGACCAGAAATTGAACCTAAATCAATAATTATATTGTCAAAATTTGCTGTTGCCCGTTCCATGTAAGAGTCGATAGAGATTGCTTGATCTTGTGAAATCTCTGCAACGCATAATCCTGGTGCAAGAGTTCTCCAACCGGTCTCACTCTGCACGTGCCTGACTGCTAAAAGAGCGGCGACCGAGGGTGCGCGAAAATTTGCATCAATTAATAAAGTTGATTTTTCGAGAACGCTAAGTTCCATAGCTAGATTTAACGCAAGAGTTGTGCAACCAGTTCCACTTCCGGCAGATCCAATTGCTACAACATGAGCACGACGACTATTTCGCGCAACTTGTGTATTTTGTCGAATCATAGGAGCTCTAACAAATCCACGAACCAGACTTACTAAATCAGTCGTAGTCGTCGGTATCGCATGTAAATCTCTATAACCATCAACATTCTCGGGCTCACGCGCAAAACCTACGAGTGCCTTTACTGTTCGACTGATTGACTCAACATGCGATGGTGTTAAGCCGGAAAGGTCGGGAGAATAAATAAGAATTGCCGCCGATGAATTTTCGGGATTTAATCGGCTGTAGTTTTCCAATGACTCTCTATCGATTGCCCGAAAAATAACACTCCATCCTTGTGCAAAGAGTGCGCCAGCTATAAAGCCCTCAATCTCGGGGTTAGAGATTGCTGTAATAACTGTTGGAAGTTCTAAATCAGACATGAGTGCCTACAACCACTAATCGCCCATGGGTTGTTGCGTGCAATAAGTGCAAAACCTGTGTCTCATCTACGGCAAGTGTAAGTGATGCATCAGTTCCAAAATTTTTACTCTTCGCATCAAAACTTAGCAAAATAACACCTCCTAAAATCATGACTGGCTCTGTGGGAAATTCTCCGTTTTGACTATCGATAACCCAATAAATATCCACAGCTTCGCCTTGCGAAATTCCAACGGCAACATCAGATGCTCGAATACTTATCGGAACTGCACTCGTCGCGATGAGACTGGCACTGCTGCTGATATTTGTGCGGCCTAATAGTTGACCTGTCTGGAACTTTGCCGAAGTAACTAATCCCACTGGATTCTCGCTACTGGGTATGTAGAGCGCTGAGCTAGCATCAAGATCTACATGTCTAGTTGCCACATCTGCATCAAGTAATTGATGACCGGAAGAAATTTCATGAGTTACCACCCAATAGTCATCTCCTCGGTTAGAAAAACTTGCCAGAAAGAATGCCGACAGAAAAGATGCGACGATGAGTGCGATTGCCAATGGTGTCCGTGAGCGAGAACTTTCTTTTTTGTATGCCATGGAGCAACTAAAGGCCAGCGCGCCTCTGGCAAATCGCTCTATCCACACTCATACTTTTGGCTGAGTTTGTTTCAATAATCTAGCTGAATCGTGAGAACTATTTTCAGGTAAATCTAAGTGACATGACTACTAACCTGATCTATCGCGAGCTCCCGGGCTTTACTTCAATCGACTTAACCCCGATTTCCAGTGACGAGAATGAGGACTGGCTTCATCCAATATTAGAAATCTTTCGCCCACTGCCTATGCAGATTTCGACAAAAATACCTAAGCTCTATTTAGTTCCATCTAGTTTTAATGATGAATTTGACCCAGACTTTGCTCCCGAACCCACTTCTGCTAAAGATTTGCCTGAACTAGAAGAGTGGAATCTGAACTTTGCACGCAATGTTTTAGAGATTTTTGCAGGACGTAGACAACCAACTCAACTGACCAAGCAATGTCACCATCATATTTTCGCAGAACTTTTGACTAAATCTGGAAGCGAAAAAGAGATCGGACGAATCAGGAAAATTCACATCACGGAACCATTAGATGGAATATGTGAAAGCGCTATTACAGTTCGATTTGGGGAACGATTACGGTGCCTCATCCTTCGATTTGAAGGCGTCGACAAGCGCTGGCTCTGTACATCACTCACGCTGCTTTAAGCAGCGCCGTGGCATCGCTTGAACTTTTTACCAGATCCGCATGGACATGGTGCATTTCTTGACACTTCACCAGTTTTCTTTACTCCATTTTCATCAGCTGCGGTGTACTGCAAGCCTGATGTCGGCAATGGCTTGGCTTCTAAACCAGCTCCGCTAACTTCGTTGCTTGAACTTTCAACAGTCACTTCAATATTAAATAAGAATCCCGCAATCTCTTCTTTTATACCATCCATCATTGCAGAAAATAAGTCGTAGCCTTCGCGTTGATACTCAACTAATGGGTCGCGCTGAGCCATTGCACGCAGCCCAATTCCCTCTTGTAAATAATCCATTTCGTAAAGATGCTCACGCCACTTGCGATCTAAAACTGAGAGTAGAACTTTTCTCTCAAGCTCTCTCATAACTTCAGAACCCAATGACTCTTCACGATGCGCATAAGCTTTTTGGCAATCCTCAACAATTCGTGCCGTTAAGTAATCTGCATCAAGGGCGCTGATTGAACCAACCTGTGCGATCAGATCATTGGCACTAAATGAGATTGGATAAATAGTCTTAACCGCACTCCAAAGGGTATCTAGATCCCACTCCTCTGAATAACCCTCAGATGTTGCTGCGGCAACGTATGCCTCTAAGGTTTCGCGAACAAATATAGCGACTTGCTCCTTAATATCCTCACCCTCGAGAACCATGCGGCGCTCACCATAGACAACTTGGCGTTGTCTGTTCATAACATCGTCATATTTCAAAACATTTTTACGCATTTCAAAGTTCTGTGCTTCAACCTGCGTTTGAGCAGATCTAATTGCATTGCTGACCATCTTTGATTCGATTGGCGCATCTTCAGGAATTCCAGCTGCAGTTAAAAAGCGTTCTACCATTCCAGAGTTAAAGCGGCGCATGAGATCATCTTGAAGCGAGAGATAAAAACGTGATTCTCCTGGATCACCTTGACGTCCAGAACGACCGCGCAGCTGATTATCAATACGACGCGATTCATGTCGCTCTGTACCAAGAACATATAAGCCGCCGAGAGCTACTACTTCTTCATGCCCCTTAGCTACTGCCGCTTTTTGACGGGCAATTTCTTCAGGCCATGCCGCTTCATACTCTTGTGCATTATCTACTGGAGAAATTCCTCGGCGCTGCAGTTCAAAGTCAGCCATAAACTCTGGATTACCACCCAACATAATGTCGGTACCGCGGCCTGCCATATTTGTTGCAACAGTTACTGCGCCCTTAACGCCAGCACGCGCGATGATTGCTGCTTCGCGCTCATGATGCTTTGCATTTAAAACTTCATGTGCAACGCCAGATTTTCTTAAAAACGCTGAAAGCTCTTCGGATTTTTCAACACTGACGGTACCGACCAAGACAGGTTGGCCCTTGCGATGCTTTTCAACAATATCTAAGGTGACCGCTGCAAATTTTCCCACCTCAGTCTTGTAGACAAGGTCTGAAGCATCGATGCGAACCATTTCGCGGTTAGTAGGAATAGGCACAACGCCGAGCTTATAAATCTGATGAAATTCTGATGCCTCGGTCATGGCCGTACCGGTCATGCCAGAAAGCTTGCTATACAGGCGGAAATAGTTCTGCAACGTGATTGTTGCAAGAGTTTGGTTTTCATCTTTAATTTCAATACGTTCTTTAGCTTCAAGGGCTTGGTGTAGACCCTCGCTATAGCGACGCCCAGCCAACATACGGCCTGTGTGCTCATCAACAATAAGGAGTTCGCCATTCATGACAACATAATCTTTGTCGCGCTTAAATAACTCTTTAGCACGTACAGCATTGTTGAGGTAGCCAATCATGGGAGTATTGGCAGCTTCGTAAAGATTCCCGATCTGCAACAACTCTTCAACCTTTGTGACGCCTTCTTCAAGAATTCCTATAGTCTTCTTTTTCTCATCAACTTCATAATGAACATCACGTTGTAATTTGCCAACATGGTTTGCGAACTCTACGTACCACTTTGTTGCCTTGTCGGCAGGTCCGCTGATAATCAGCGGTGTACGAGCTTCATCGATTAAAATTGAGTCAACTTCATCTACAACTGCAAAAAAGTGATCGCGCTGGACGCACTCTTCGAGAGACCAAGCCATGTTGTCACGTAGGTAGTCAAAACCAAATTCATTATTTGTTCCATATGTAATGTCTGCTGCATATGCTTCACGTCGTTCAGCCGGTGTCATGTTGGCAAGAATGACGCCAACTTTTAATCCAAGGAATCGATGAATACGACCCATCCATTCACTATCGCGTTCTGCTAAATAATCATTTGTAGTGACAACGTGTACTCCACGACCAGCGAGCGCGTTCAAATATGAAGGAAGCGTTGCAACTAAAGTTTTACCTTCACCTGTTCGCATTTCAGCGATATTTCCACGGTGCAATGCTGAGCCACCCATGATTTGTACGTCATAGTGGCGTTGGCCTAACGTTCTTTTTGCTGCTTCACGGACAACGGCATAAGCCTCCGGCAAAAGTGAATCCAATGACTCACCATTGGCATAACGACTCTGAAAAAGGGTGGTCTGTTCACGAAGTTGCGAATCTGATAGCGCGCTGATTCGGGCCTCTTGGGCGTTTACAGCATCAACGATCTTGCCCAGCTCACGAAGGAGTCGACCTTCTCCGGCACGCATGATCTTGTCTAAAAACGCTGACATCGCCTAAAACCTTTCAAAAACATTGAGCTTGTGGCTCCTATCGTAGAGGTTGGGCCACGCAAGCGGTAACTGAGCCAATAAC
This sequence comes from Actinomycetota bacterium, assembly GCA_009701185.1. GTDB lineage: Bacteria > Actinomycetota > Actinomycetes > Nanopelagicales > Nanopelagicaceae > Planktophila. Next base: position 48,739 of record WLKQ01000001.1, read on the forward strand.
GTGGCATCCAGCGGCAGTCAGGGCTCGTGCGGCCTCTCTCAGGGTTGCCCCGGTGGTCACGACATCATCGACAAGGATTAAATCGGCCAGAGGTATTCGCCCGGGTTTAAGGGCCAGAGCACCCTCCATATTCTTCACGCGTTCTCCTGCATGTAAACCACTCTGGTCCTTTACTGGGCGAATAACGTGCAGGCAGTCACTTACTGACATGAAACCCTGCTGCGCAACTTGTTCGGCAATATCAACCATAAAGCTCCTGCCCCGACGCCGTTTAACTGAGAGAGAGGATGGAATGGGAACTAGCGAAATATGCCGGGACTGTAAATCTCTTGTATGTAGAACGTGGATGATTGAATCAATAATTAACTGATCTGCAGCCTTTATCCCATTTTCTTTGGCGGCCAAGAGAATCTTTCGAGCTGTGCCTGAATATGGAATTGCAGAATGAACTTTCAATGTTGACACATTCGTTAGGTAGTAGTGCGGATGCCATTCACTGCGACATTTGGAACAAATTGATAAACCAATAGAATTGCAACCAAAACATCGGGTAGGAAAAATCAATTGACTAAACTCAGAGAATAGATTCATCCCTGGACGATAAACTTACTTTGTAAGAGCTAAAAGTCGTTGTGGAAACTATTCATGATAATCATCGGGTGTAAGTTTTATTAATCTCGAATTAATGCCGTGTCCAGCGTGACGAGGCAGCGTTAGTACAAAGTGTGCGCCTTTTCTAGGTCTTCCCCATGCCTCTAGTTCACCGTTGTGAAGTCGAGCATCTTCCAGAGCGATAGAGAGTCCCAATCCTGTGCCCCCTCTGGTGCGAGCACGTGAAGGATCAGCACGCCAGAATCGATCAAAGACTCTTGGTAATGCACTCTCATCAAGTCCAATACCAAAATCTCGAACTCCAATTGCAACATCTTCATCACTTGCGACGACCGTAATAGAGATTGGCTTTTCTTCTGCGTAATCAATCGCATTCGTGAACAAATTTCGTAAAATACGCTCAACTCGGCGAATATCGGCGGTAACTGGCAGCGTTTCACTGATGCTATAAATACGCAGATCAGTGGAATGCTGTTTAGCCACCCAATCAAGATCGTCGGCACAGCGATTTATCAATCCAATAATGTCGAACTCCACGGGCTCCAAGACTGCAACTTCTGCATCAAATCGACTAATTTCAAGTAAATCTTCCAGCAAGCGTTCAAATCTATCTAGTTGCGCCACCATTAATTCGCTACTTCTGGCAAGAATTGGATCAAAACTTTCACCGAACGAGTTAATCACCTCAGATGCCATTCTCAATGTTGTCAATGGAGTACGAAGTTCATGAGAAACATCAGATACGAAGCGCTGCTGTACCAGTGAAAGGTTTTCGAGTCGAGCAATCTGTTTTTCTAAAGACTCGGCCATCTCATTGAATGCACTTCCAAGAGTTGCAATCTCATCGCTAGAGCGAACATTCATTCTTTGTCTAAAATCACCCGCAGTAAATTGTGTTGCAATTTGAGCGGCTTGGCGAACCGGGCGCACTACTTGCCTTACTACAAACCAAGTAATTAATGCAATTAAAAGAACGAGAAATAAACCAGTCAAGTAAAGATATTTTTGAATCAAGATTAGCGTTGCATTTTGATTTGCTAATGAAAAAAGCATATACATCTCATATTTGCCGGCATTGGGTATAAAAACATTTTGCCCAATAGCAAGTCCCGGAATATCTTCTCCGCCTGAATAATTGACGCGGATATAACTCCACTCTAACTTATCTGTCTTCTGGACCTGTTTCCGTAATGTTTTGGGAATAGAATTCAGATCAACTCCATTTGAGGAGACTTCATAATTAATTCTGTAGGCATTTCCAGGACTACGAAGGAAGATAACTTCACGAGCATTTTCATTTGATGTTAATGTGGTTGCAGAACTAATAATCTCTTCAACGACTTTCTTTATCACGGCATCACTTTGGGTTTGTGCTAAAACAAAACGATATTGAGCGCTGAAAATCGTAGATCGAGCTTCTATGACTGCTGAATCAATATTCACCTGTTTAATGCCATTGGCTAACTGAGAATTCAGGGCTGAGCCAGCTATGTAAATAACCACCAATGAGAGGACGAGCGTTGAAATTACGACTTTAAAGGCTAGTGAGTTCCTAACTGTGGTAGCTATTCGGTTCATCCTTACGAACCGCCCATCACTCCAGCTTTGTATCCAACGCCTCTTACTGTAACGACTATTTCAGGACGTTCGGCATCATGTTCAATTTTGGAGCGAAGTCGCTGTACGTGAACATTTACTAAGCGGGTATCAGTTGAGTGACGGTAACCCCAAACCTCACCAAGAAGTGCATCTCGCGAAAAAACTCGCCCCGGCTCTTTAGCTAGAGCGACAAGTAGATCGAATTCTAAACGGGTTAGAAAAATCTCTTTTCCTGCACGCAATACTTGGTGAGCTTGTACATCAATGGCTAAATCACTGATAGTTAAAAGTCCAGAGATATCAGAATTAGTCCGGCGTAGACGTGTGCGGATGCGGGCAACAAGTTCTGACGGGTGTCTAAAAGGTTTGACCATATAGTCATCAGCGCCAGCCTCTAACCCGCGGACTACATCGTAGGTATCTCCCCGTGCACTGAGCATGATGATGGGAACCATTGATTCAGCACGAATTAATTTACATACCTCGATGCCATCTAACCCTGGAAGCATGACATCGAGTAAAACTAAATCCGGAGGATTGCTTCTAAAAACCTCAAGAACTTCATCACCGCGACTTACAAGGTCAACATCAATTCCTGCTCCGGTTAAAACAATACCGAGCATTTCAGAAAGGTCTTGATCGTCATCGACGACCATAACCAATGTCATTAGCTACCGTGCTCCCAAGAGTTTAGGTACATATCTTGGGCGGGTGTAAGTACATCGATTCGCCCACCCATGCTTATTAATTTAAGGCTTGCAACTTCCTTATCAATATATGTAGGAACCTCGTGTACTCCTGGCTTTAGATTCTTAGCTTCCTTCACTAAGTACTCTGCCGTTAATGCTTGATCAGAGAAAGACATATCCATCACTGATGCTGGGTGGCCCTCGGCAGCACCAAGGTTTACAAGGCGACCCTCAGCTAAAAGCAGCAGTCTGCGACCATCGGCAAGGACGTATTCATCAGTTTGGTGGCGCATCTTGGAATTCTTAACCTTGGCATGTTGTTCAAGCCATGCAACGTCGATTTCAATATCAAAGTGACCTGAGTTGGCCATGATTGCGCCATCCTTCATCACTGCAAAATGCTCATCTCGTAATACGTCACGATTACCAGTAACTGTAATAAATACATCACCAACCTTTGCTGCATCTAGCATAGGCATCACGCGGAAACCTTGCATCATCGCATCCAGAGCTTTAGTTGGATCAATTTCAGTGACAATTACATCTGCACCCATTCCCTTGGCACGCTCTGCAACACCTTTTCCGCAGTAACCAAATCCTGCAACAACGAGAATTCTGCCTGCAAGTAAGAAGTTAGTTGAACGAAATACTGCATCGAGCGTTGATTGACCAGTTCCGTAACGGTTATCAAACATATGCTTGGTATCTGTGTCATTGACGGCAATCATTGGGAACTGAAGTGCACCATCTTTTGCCATTTGGTTGAGGCGAATGACGCCAGTTGTTGTCTCTTCGCAGCCACCAGCAATATTAGGGATTAACTCTTTACGAGTTGTGTGAAGTGTGTTGACTAGATCGCAACCATCATCGAAAACTTGATGAGGTTCGATATCTAGAGCTGCATTGATATGTACGTAGTAACCATCACGGTCAACTGCGTTGCGTGCGAAAACACTAATTCCATATTCATGTACGAGTGCAGCGGCAGTGTCATCTTGAGTTGAGAGCGGATTTGATGCACACAATGCAATTTCAGCGCCACCAGCCTTCAGCACGCGCATGAGATTTGCTGTCTCGGTTGTGACGTGCATACACGCTGCAATGCGAACACCGGCAAATGGTTGGGATTTTTCAAAACGCTCACGAATTTGAGCAAGGACAGGCATATTGCGCTCTGCCCACTCAATGCGCTTACGACCTTGTGATGCAAGTGATGCATCCGCGATGTCATGGCGTGGAAGAGTTGCTGTAATCGGTACGTTCACAAATAGCTCCTTTGAGTAAAATCCTGTAGGAGCCTAGGTTACTGCCCTGTGAGGGAAAGTGAGTACTTGAAAGTGATTTCTAGCCTCTGATGAGGGCGAGAACCTCATCGCGCAGGGCGGCTAACGCAGCCTGCGTCTTAGCCTCAACATTTAAGCGTAGTAGCGGCTCGGTATTTGAGGGGCGTACGTTAAACCACCAGGTATCCCCAATAACACTCAGACCATCTAAGTGATCAATGCTGACTCCACCTTTTCCGGTAAAAGTGTTTTCGATTAAATCCATCGTTGCATCAGCATCATCGACTTTTGAATTGATTTCACCACTTAGAACATAGCGCTGATAGGGCTTTAGGATTTCTGACATGGAATTCTTGTTCAAGCCAAGTGCCGCAATTGCATGTAAGGCTGCCAGAGCTCCAGAATCCGCCCGCCAAAAATCATTGAAATAGAAATGCCCAGAGTGTTCACCACCAAAAATAGCTCCAGAGTCTGCCATCATCTTCTTGATATACGAGTGACCTACTCGGCTTCGGAGTCCAACCCCACCATTTTCTTCTATGGTTTCAAGTACGGCTCGTGAAGAGATTAGATTATAAATTATTGTTGAACCTGGATGTTTAACTAATTCTCTGTGAGCAATCAAAGAAGTTACATCTGATGGATTAACGACCATACCTTTTTCATCAACTAAAAAGCAGCGATCTGCATCGCCATCAAAAGCTAATCCGAGATCAGCTTTATGTTTAACAACGGCTTTCTGTAGGTCAACTAAATTTGCTGAATCAATTGGATTGGCTTCATGATTTGGAAAACTACCATCTAGCTCAAAATAAAGTGGAATCAATTCGCAGTTAAGGCGGTTAAAAATCGCTGGAGCAGTATGACCAGCCATTCCATTTCCAGCATCTACGACGATTTTAAGTCGACGAATACTTGTGAGATCTACTAAAAAAAGCAGGTAATCAACGTATTCCTCGAGCATCTCACGATTACTCTCGACTCCAACTGAGCGAATCTCTAATGGCGAACCTGAGCGAACAAAGTTCTCGATTGTTGCGAGCCCCGATTCTTTGCCTATCGGTCGCGCACTGCTTAGGCAGAGCTTAATTCCGTTGTATTCAGCGGGATTGTGACTTGCAGTAAACATTGCACCAGGTAATCCCAACTTACCTGAAGCAAAATACAACATATCGGTAGATGCAAGACCGATACGTATGACGTCCATACCTTGCGACGTTACTCCAGCAGAAAATGCATCAGCTAATGCCGGCGATGATGGACGCATATCTTGTCCAATAACAACTGTGCCGGGTTCACGAACTTGCTGCAGGTAACGTGCAAAGGCTAGACCAGTTGCAAAAGTAAAATCAGGTGTAATTTCAGAGTCAACTAAGCCTCGGATGTCATATGCCTTGAAAATATTCGGAATTGAATTCACAAATAATCCTAAGAAGGAACAGCGCGAAGATGACCCCGTCGGCCGATTGGCGATTGCTCCGTCGCTGTTGGCGCATGAGTAAGTACTTCTGAATCCATTTTTTCTGGCATTGCAACTTCACGAACTGCATCTGCGATTGCCATTAAGTCATCTTCTGATGGACCTTGCTCATCACCAGATAACTCTTGCTTAATTACATTCCAACCATGCGGAACCTTGAGTCTCTCGGCATGCATTATGCAAAGATCATATGCATGAGGTTCGCTAAACGTTGCTAATGGACCAACCACGGCAGTTGACTCTGCATATATATAAGTCAAAGTCATGGTGGCCGCCGTACGGCACCCGACGCGGGAACACCCGCGCCCTAACTTTGCCATTGAACTCATGTAAAGAACATTAGTGGGAAGTCAGTCACATTGTGGGGATTCTTAGGGATTTAATACTCGAATGTTTGAATGAGGTATCTCAATTTTGGTTAAAGAACTGCCGGCAATAATTGGAAAATATCCGTAGCCACTATCTGAAAGTACTAAGGCGCTTGCGTAGTTGTCTTTATTGGCGCGCAGAATAGTTAGCGATCGGGCGGACTGTGGGGCCCGCCACGTAGCAATATCAGATGCCTTGATGGTGGATCGAATGTTCTTTCCATTAGTCAAGGTGACTTCAAGCTGTACCGCAATCGCGTCCCCTGCAAAAACGATCAATGGGGACAGCCCGGTGAGCGCAATTTTCAAAGGAACCAGGGGTGTTGCAGGGGTACTCCACACGAAATCTTTATGCGATTTCACGTTAACCAATGTTGAGACTGATGCCACAACTGGTTGGTCACTCGTAATGCGAAGTGCAAAAGCCTTTGTTGAGATCTTCGGTGCCAAAGAAAGTTCAATTACTTTGCCTGGTGCTAAAGAATGTGCGCTAAAACCTAGTGGCACAAATCGTCCATCTGAGGATAAAACCTCTGCTGTAAAACTGGCGCCCACATCTGATGGTGTCATGATCCGTAATATGTGAGCGTTTGAGGAACGCTTATTCCCCTTTGTTACTTGGTTTGGAATTCCAGGTATAACTAAGGTTTTCTTTGCTTCCACTAGAGGATTAACTAAATCACCACCCAGAGCTTTAAGACCAGAGCCTTGCTCATCCACCATAAATGAATTGATTCGCCCAGAACGTGGAACTACATGAACTACTAAATTTCTATCCCCCGTGGCTAACGTATCAAGTGAAAGAACTCCGTAGCTTTTGGATTTTAAATTTATAGACTTCAGAGGTTGCTTTCCATTCTCTGAAAAAGCTTGAATATCTACAATTGCATTGCTCAGCCCACTATTTACAACGATGAGACGTCCTCGTGACTTAACGTCCGAACGTCCACCCACGAACCATTGTGAAATTGCTGGCCCAGTACAAATAACACCACCTGCCCAACTTCCTGAGCGGCTTTGCCAATCTACTGGCGTTACTCCTTCTGAAGAAATTACGAGAGAATCCTTGGCAACCGCATATCGCAAAACTTTAAAAGGAATTGTTTTACTACTTCTGTTTGATAAGCGCTGGAACTGAGTTTTCTTAGATGAAATTGAGACTGCAGATGCTAAGCCTGGCAGAGTGGGTGGGCAGACAACTGCAGGATATGCCTCTGAATAGCCCGTAGAAGTTACGGTTGAACCAAGCCCAGTTGCAATAGCCCATGAAAGTAGGAGGATCCCTGAACTAATAAAGGCGTTCTTGAATTTCATGCAAGCTCCTTTTCGGAGATTTCACGCTTACGGCGCCCTGCTGGCAGCGCCATAACAACCACAACGACCCAGGCTATTAACGCGAAGGATAGCCAAGCCCTGCGAATTGTTCCGTCGTGAATGAGTGATATTTCTCCAGCCTCGGTTGCGTTAAAGACAGGGAGGCCGAATTCACTCTTGGTTCGATCTAGTCGATAACCATTTTCAAGCACTTGCCATGATCGATCATAAGCTTCGGTGACAGTGATATTACCTAATGATGGAACCGTAGTGCGCGCGCCAACTTCACCGGAATCTAATAGTAGTTGTGAGCCATCGGTAGAAGTAAATACCAACCGGCCTATAACTCCATTTACTCGCCAAACAATTCCTGCCGAAGTTGCCGAAGCTCGCGCAAAGCCACCTAATCCATCAATAGTTTGAATAACGTTCGGGTCAAAAGGATTCTTAACAAAAACATATTTAATTCCATACTGTGCTAAAACTTTACTGCTTGTAATTCCAGATCCATCTATAAGTGATTGCGCTGCATCAGCCAGCATCGGAATCTGGCGTGGAGCTACATCTGGTTCACCAAGTTCGATATCTGCGCCACGCGAAATATAGTATTGAACGGCCTTTAAGTTTTCGCTTCCAATTTCACGAATTACCAATATTTTCGTTTCGCGCTCAGTGCTCAAAAAGGCAGGCATCACGGTTGCTCGATTACTTTGAACTGGGGAATCTGCGCCTGCCGTAATGGACCAACTCAGTGTCAAGATTGAATACAAAGCGGTCGCAAGGAGTAGTAGAGCTGCCAAAATATGTCGGAAATGGATATTGGTTGAAATCAGTACTGCTCGAAGTTGATCCAAAATAATTACCGCCGATACAACTGCGGCTATTGTCGCCCCAACAAGAAAGGTTCCAACCCATACACGTGTACCAGCTGAGTTTCCGTGCACCGAGATGGAAAATGCCGAAAAGAAAACTGCTCCTGAAAGAAAACCCACACCATATTGGGCAATTCTTCGTGCTGAGTTAGATACAAAAAGTGAAACAAGTAAAACGAGAAGAACTGGGCTAATAATCCACCACGGTAATGCCCCTACTCCGCCAGGGTTAGCTAGAAATACTAGGTTTGTATCTCCGCCGGCTGTACTTATACCGGGCTCAGCTAAGAACCTAGACGGAAAAATAAATGCTTCAAGAGAATATGGAGCGGTCAACAACAGAGGAAGAGTTACGATTGTTAAACGCTTATATAGCCGCTCCAGAAAAAGAGGCTTATTCGTTGAAATTCTAAACTCTTGGTAGTCAAATAAGATTGCAATAAGAGTGGCACCTAGGGCGATAACAAAAGTTACTAAGGTGAAAGCATAAAGAAGCGCAAAAAGTATTGAAAGTCCAAATACCTTTCGCCGCGTAAGAAGTTCGATGCCACGCCAATGCCACAAAAGTGGCGGTATCACCGGTGCAACCATCAGAACTACTACAGTTGCTAAGCGTCCTGAATTAATTGCGGCTATTGAGACTGGGGAAATTGCATACAGGAAACTGGCTGGAACTTTAATCCAACTATTTGTTGTGAAGTTTTTTAATAAGTTAAGAATTGACCACATCATAATTATTGGTGCGACTAAAAATAATAGTGTGACTAATAGTCCAGCTTTTCCTAATAGAACGCTGGCGATCAATGCCAAGATTGCGATCCACGGAGGTGAAGCATTTGAGCTTCCCATTCCAACTTGGTGCCATGATTCAAAATAAGCGCGCCATAGATCTCTTGCGCCACTAGGTGAGGTAGGTAATGCCCCACCAATAAGAGAATCGAATCTATTTCTAGATGACATCAAAGTGAAGACACCTAAAATCAAAAACCCTAAAACTTCAGGCTTACGAAGGAGTGCAAACCAATGGTGACTTTTTGTAGGAACTAATAAATCCTCATCCTCGTCTGGATCAAGCACCGATTTTGTAGATTCTTCGCTACTTGGAAGCAATGTGACCCGAACTTTTTCAACTACGCGTGAAAAGCTAAGACGAAGTTGTGAACCCCGTGGCGGAATAAATGAGGCAACAATTCGTGAGGAGACAAAACGTTTTTCTCTACGCGCTTTACGTGCCTTAATAATTAAGCCTGGTCTAATAATCAAGGAAGCGACGGCTAGAATTTCATCACTTGCATAGCCTGGGAGTTTTGCTAGTAAATACCCTAAAGAACGGGCTAAAGATGTACTCAAAAGTTGAATAGCTAACCAGGGCAATATCCACCACGATGAATTAGCCAATAAAACGTAGGCAGCATTTCGGCGATCCAAAAGTAGGGGGCGATGCAAGAAGGCACCTTCTACATCTACCACTCGTCTCTCAGTAGCTGAAGCTTGAGCATGAAAAACCACAGCGCTTGTAGCAGCTAAAACTGAATGACCTGCAACGCGAGCCCGCCAACCAAAATCTACATCGTCACGAAAGAGTGAGAGATTTAAATCGAATCCACCAATTTCTTCAAAAATATCTCGACGAATAAGTGCACCTGCTGTGCTTACCGAAAGTACTTCATGAATTCCATCGTGTTGGCCTTGATCATATTCAAGTGGTTCTAAGCCAGTCCAACGTGCACCATTTCCAGCGATACTTATTCCAGCTTCAAGTAAGTGCGTACGGTCATGCCAGCCGAGAAGTTTTGGTCCAACCATGGCAACTTGAGGACGGTCCTGAATTGAATCAAGTAAAAACTCCAGCGCAGTCGCAGCAGGAGCACTGTCGTCATGGATTAACCAAATCCATTCACTTCGTTCATCTGTAGATTTTTTTATTGCGGCAACTGCTTGGGCCACAGCTTCACCAAAACCACAATTGCGTTGAGCGTTAATAGTTGAGATACGAGCTGACTTCAATAGTTGTTTAGATGAATCCTTGGAACCCGTATCAACTGCAATTATTTGATCAAGGGGGCGGGATTGTGAAGCTAGCGCTGCAACAGTTTCAGGTAGCCACAATGCACCATCATGACTAACGAGTATCGCAGTGACACGATACTTATCTAATGCCGCTTGTGCAGCCATAGTTCTAACCCGCTTAAGGTTGCAGTATTAGGCAGTGCGACGCTTGAGGCGACGACGTTCGCGCTCTGATAGTCCGCCCCAAATTCCAAAACGTTCATCGTGTGCAAGGGCATATTCCAAACACTCAGATCGAACTTCGCAAGAAAGACAGACACGCTTTGCTTCACGCGTTGATCCACCTTTTTCTGGAAAAAAAGCTTCAGGGTCGGTTTGTGCGCACAGTGAGCGCTCTTGCCAAGAGAGTTCAACATTCTCTCCATTGGCTAGGGTGATTTTGGGGCCAGTCGTGGGGAGCGGGGAGTTCGTGGCTTCAGGTCGGATCGGCATACCGATTCTCCTTAATAGCTTTGTGTCTCGTCCCTCGTGGAAAAGACTTACTTAAGAATGAATTACACGCGTGTAAGTCCCATATGTCAAGTTAAATGAGCGCTCTCAACAGCAAAAATAAGAAAAATCAGGCTGGAATGGGAAGAATCTCATCTTTTGTGACACATGAAGCCACAATTCTCGAGTTTTCTGGAATATGCGCCGCCGATGAGATAAATGAATCTATTACGGTAGCTCCAGCGCCAATGTGTGCCCCATGTTCAACTATCGATCCCGAAATGTGCGCTCCGGTGCCGACGAACACGCCAGCCCCGATGCTTGAGCCTAGATCTATCACTGCACTCTGATCAACATGTGCACCACTCATGATGAGTTTCTGGTCTGTATGAATCGCAACTTCGGCCATAGATAAGGCGCTGGAGTCTGCGCGACCGCTCACTAGATCAGTCGAGCCTTTGAGTAAAGCCTTTGGTGTACCAATATCTAACCAATAAGAATCATCAATATAGCCAAATAATCTGCCGTGATTAGAAATTATGTCTGGAAAGATTTCCCGCTCAACACTACTCACTGAATTGTGTGGAATTGTAGAAATAATTTGTGGGCTAAATACATAGCAGCCGGCATTTATTGTATTAGTGATCGGATTCTCCATTTTTTCCAAAAAAGCAATCACGCGTCCGTCGGAATCAGTTGGAACGCAACCATATGCTCTAGCATCTTCAACGGAGGTTAAGTGCAAAGTAACATCGGCTTGATTATCTTGGTGCTGTCGAATTTGTTCGCTCAAATTATGCGAGCTCAAAACATCCCCGTTAAAAACTACAACAGTCTCGTTAGCATTCAGTAACTGCGCCGCATGCGCGATTGCTCCCCCAGTACCTAAGGGTTGCTTTTCTACCGCATACAGGAGCTTCATTCCCCATTTAGAACCATCACCAAAGTATGGAATGAATACTTCTGAAAGATATGACGTTGCAAGTACAATTGTTGTAATTCCAGCATTACGTGCCATAGCAAGTTGGTGTTCAGTCACTGGCAGTCCAGCGACATTGAGCATTGGTTTTGGCGTGTATTTAGTTAATGGCATTAAGCGCGTACCGAGGCCTCCGACAAGCAGAATTCCAGCTGCCATCTTTAAGCCTCTAAGCGTAAAACTGCATCTTTTATGTGGTCATCTGTTGCAGTCATGGCGATGCGAATATGACGCGCACCTTTATCACCATAAAAACTTCCGGGGGTTGCAAGAATTCCTTTATGAGCTAACCATTCAACACTCGTCCATGCATCTTCATCGCGAGTGCACCAGATATAAAGTCCTGAATTACTAAATTCAATTCTAAAACCAACTGCCTTAAGGGCAGGACTCAATAATTCTCGCCGAGCGTTATATCGGGCGCGCTGTATGGCTACATGTTTGTCATCGGCCAAGGCGGCAGTCATTGCTTTCTGAACAGGTAAGGGCACGATCATTCCTGCATGTTTTCTAAATTCGCGAATACGTGAGATTAATTGTGAATCACCAATCATAAATGCGGCCCGATAACCTGCCATCGACGAACGCTTCGATAATGAATGAACAGCCAATATATTTGAGTTGTCACTACCTGTTTGAGATAACACAGAAATTGATTGAGCAGTGTGGTCGAACTCCAAATAACATTCATCTGAGGCAAGTATTGAACCTGAATCTCGTGACCACTGAATACAAGCTTTAACTTCATCAATGCTGTGTACTCGACCTGTTGGATTTGATGGCGAATTTAGCCAGGCTAAATCGGCAGAGGGCCATGTTGATGAATCAATGCCTACTGGAATTGATTCAGCTCCCCCAATCAATGCCCCCACGTGATAGGTGGGATATGCAATCTCTGGAATAAGAACTTTCTTGGCTTCAAGAATTGTTGGAAGCCACGCAACAAGCTCCTTGGACCCGATGACTGGTAAGACGTCAAACTCTCCACTGGCACCAAGTCGCTCACGTGCCCACTTCGAAATCGCCGCACGTAATTCTGGTGTACCTGCAGTTAAAGGATAACTAGGAGAGTTTGATGCTCGTCCAAATACTTCCTGAATAAAATCTGGAGTTGGATCAACGGGTGTGCCTTGGGATAAATCAATGATGCCACCTGGGTGCGAGCGCGCAATCTCGCCGTATGGAGCTAATGCATCCCAAGGAAAATCAGGGAGCGGTGCGCGCAAGGATTATTACTCGCTTTTAGGCGGCATAGTGATGATTAAAGCGTGGTCCGTATTAGATGGACCCATTTTTGCGGCTCCACCAGGTGAACCGATTTCAACAAAGAACTCTGTATTTACTTTGCCAAACTCAACCCACTTGGCTGGAACATCATCTTCATAATAAATAGCTTCAACCGGACAGACTGGCTCGCATGCACCACAGTCAACACACTCATCAGGCTGGATGTATAGCATCCGTCCACCTTCATAGATACAGTCCACAGGACACTCAGCGATGCACGACTTATCTTTCACATCGATACATGGCTCTGCAATTATGTACGTCACGGGTAAGCCTCCACACTCATTGGAATGGGATGATTCTAATCGCATACCGCCATTACGCGCGATATTGGGGTAAAGGTTTATCGTTGAGCCATGTCACAGGATCTTGCTAGTCAATTTCAAGCCCTGATTGGTAAGCGGGTAACGATTCGATTGCATGATGAAGGCTCAGGCTTTCGCGACATAGTTGGCTTTCTTGAAAGCCCTACATCCTTAAGAAATCGGCATGGCCAGCTCATCGAGTTCTCATACAGTGAGATTTTTATTTGGCGTGAGGTTATTGCGAAAGCTTAAAACTTTACTTTATGCAGGAAGCAGCACGGCTAGAACTAGACAGAGAACGCCTAAGTTTAAGAACGAGATTCCTATACGACTTCCCTCGATTAAAAACTCCTGACCCATCCCCGGAAACCCTGCGCGCACTATGACAAACATCCATGCAAGGGCTGCGATTGTTCTATAGGCCCTGCCTCCCCACCTTCGGCCAATTGCCCAAATTCCAGCAACGGTAGAGATCAAAGCAAGTGCTAATCCAACTGGTGGAAGCGAAGAATGTACAAGAACGGATCCAAGTCCTAATACGGAACCAATAACGAATGAGTACAACAGACGCATTTAAAGAACTACTCCTGCGGTTAAATCACTCTCTCGACCCTGTTCATCAAATGGAGCAGATTTTTCACCTTTAACAAGTGTGTAGTACTCATGTCCCCACACTTGAAGACCTAAATTATTTGAGAGAGCAAAGAATGGCCCATCGACTGCTATCTGTGTCTCATGTGCCTTCATTGCTAACATCTTTTGTTCTACATAATCATTACCATCGATTAACGTTGTAACAAATGAATCATCTTTAGCAAAAGGAATGTCATCAACATTGTCAGAACCAAAGAAATCCGAACCCAGCTCTTTCATCGCTTCCATTCCTGCAGCAATAACCGACTTTGGCATCGTGTTCCAATAGATTTTTTGAATCTCCCACTGTGAAAGTTCGCTGGCTCTCATCGCTACTCGATGGGCTTGTATGTGATCTGGATGCCCATAACCACCGATTTCATCATAAGTAATGAGAATATGTGGTTTTACTTCTTCGATGACTTTCACTAACAAGGCCGCGGCTATATCTACATCAACTTGCCAAAAAACATCTGGCCTCTCATTCTGAGGCATACCCATCATTCCGCTATCTCGATAGTGAGCTAAAAACCTGTGATCACTTACGCCTAATGCCTTCATTGCTGCCTTAAGTTCGATTTCTCGATGTGCGCCAAGTTGATCTTCATGGGTGCTGGCTAAGTGCGATAGGCCAGGAACAAGAATCTCTCCCTCTTCTCCGCGCGTACACGTTATTAAAGTAACGTCGGCTCCACGATCAGCGTAAAGCGCCATCGTTGCACCGTTATTAATAGTCTCATCATCAGGATGAGCGTGCACGAGCAGAATTCGATAACCTGCATATTTCTTCATTAATACGCTCCTAGCTCTGGCTGAATATGTGCAATCCAAGAAAGTATTCCACCCTCTACGTGTCTGACGTTTGTGTATCCCTGAGACTTAAGAATATCTAAAGCCGTCGCTGAACGAATTCCAGCCTTACAGTACAAAATTATCTCACGCTCCCTTGGAAGCGACGCCAATGCACGTCCCTCAAAAAAACTACTCAAGGGCATTAAATGTGAATCTGGGATGCGTACTAATTCATACTCGTAAGGTTGGCGAACATCTACTAATAAGAAATCTCTGCCATTTTCAATAAAATCTTTTAACTCATATACTGAAATCTCATCTTCTATAGTGCTCGCACAAAACGCTTCATAATCATCTAGTAGGCCCACTTGTTGAGGATTGTCGCTACAGAGAACGCAGTGAGGATCTTTTTTAATTTGAATCTTTTCAAAACTCGTATTCAAAGCGTTATAAATTATTAAATTCCCAACGATGGGTGTACCTATACCGGTAATGATCTTTATTGCCTCGGTTGCTTGAATAGCTCCAATGGATGCACACAGAACCCCGAGAACTCCTGCTTCTGCACAACTTGCAACATCAATTGCCGGCTTTGGATGTAGGCATCTATAGCAAGGCCCATAATCAGACCAAAAAACACTTGCTTGTCCATCAAAGCGATAAATAGAGCCCCATACATATGGCTTTCCCAAAAGTACGGCCGCATCATTAATGAGGTATCGGGTCGCAAAATTATCTGTTCCATCGATGATTAAGTCGTACTGCCCAAGTATATCTAGTGCATTACTTTTACTTAACTCAACATTATGTACTACAACATTTATAAATGAATTGATTTCAAGAATCGAATTACGAGCACTCTCGGCTTTACTCTTACCAATTTCACTTTCACTGTGAATTACTTGACGTTGCAGATTCGTTTCATCTACAACATCAAAGTCAACAATTCCAAGTGTGCCTATTCCAGCGGCGGCTAGATACATCAGAACCGGCGAACCCAAGCCACCTGCGCCAATACATACAACTTTAGATTTCTTTAATCTCTCCTGGCCTTTTGTTGAAATATCTGGCAGCGCTAAGTGGCGGCTATAGCGACGCAATTCCTCTGCACTGAGCGCCGTGCCGTCTTCAACTAGTGGCGGGATTTCCATAGAAGAGTGATTCTGCCGTACGATTCCCCTAATGACTACCGCAGACACTTCAAATAAGGCACGTCTCCCTCGTGATGAACGTCGGGCGTTACTTCTTTCGGCTGCTTTAGAAGTATTTACAGTTGCTGGGTATCACTCAGCCGCAATGGATGAAATTGCTGATCGTGCAAATGTGAGCAAGCCAGTTCTCTATCAACATTTTCCTTCAAAGCTTGAACTCTATTTGGCCGTATTAGATTTACACATTGATTCACTGGTCTTTGAAATCCAAAAGGCGATTGCATCTACTCCAGATAATGCGAATCGTGTTCATGCAACCGTTAATGCATATTTCAGTTTTATTGAAAAAGAGGGTGAAGCTTTCAGGCTGCTCTTTGAAAGCGACATGAGTGTGGAACCCTCAGTCCGTGAGCGATTGAATCGCATGACTTATGACTGTGCGGCTGCGGCAAGTGCAGTTATTTCTATTGATACTGGTCTTCCAAAGGAGGCTTCAATGCTTCTTGGTGTCGGCATGATCGGATATGCGCAAGTAACGGCTCGTCATTGGCTTGATAGAGATAGCACGTTAACTCGCGATCAAGCAGTAGAGCTCGTCAATAACCTCATGTGGAGAGGTATTTCTGGTTTCCCACGCAATTAAAGGCCGATAGGATTATCCATATGAGTACTAAGAAAACCGACTCCACTGTAAAATCAGAGGTTCGAATCGCTGTTGCACGCGTTGCCTCTGATCTCTTTTTTGAAAGCGCACAAAGTGCCGCAGAAATTAAGAGCGCAGTTGCCGATGCACTTGCATCAGGTAAACCATTGTCATTAACCGATGTTCGTGGCCATGAGATTATTGTTCCGGCAGACAAAATCGGCTATGTCGAGGTCGGCGTAGCCGCATCTCGTCGTGTCGGTTTCGGCGCTGCATAACGTGGCACCTACTTTCGCTGAACTTCCACTTCGTCCACAAACGATTGAGGCTCTTCATGCACATGGATTTATTGCGCCATTTGCAATTCAAGAGATGGTTTTGCCTATAGCCCTCAGTGATGGCGATGTAATTGGTCAAGCTAAAACTGGCACCGGAAAAACTTTAGCTTTTGGTATCCCGGTTATTGAACGTGTCATTGCTCCAAACGATGCAGAATGGGAGGCTTTCGCTAATAAAGGAATGCCGCAAGTCTTAATCGTTGTTCCAACACGTGAGCTTTGCACCCAAGTAACACGCGATATTGAAGAATTAGCATCTAATCGCGGCATCAGAACATTGGCTGTTTATGGTGGTCGCGCATTTGAGCCACAAATCGAAGCTCTTAACGCTGGTGTTGAAATTGTCGTTGGTACCCCTGGACGTCTTTTAGATTTATCGCGCCAAGGTCAACTCAAACTTAAAGAGGTTTCTCGCCTGGTATTAGATGAAGCTGATGAAATGCTTGATCTTGGATTCTTACCTGATGTTGAAAAGATTTTGGCCAATACTCCAAATAGAACGCAGACCATGCTCTTTTCGGCCACTATGCCGGGCGACATTATTGCTCTAGCACGCCGCTTTATGAATCAACCGATTCATATACGCACGCAAGATAGTGAAGATGAGGGTGCAGTCGTAACCCGCATCAAGCAGCATGTTTTGCGTGCACATGCCATGGATAAGATTGAAATGCTGGCACGCATTTTGCAGGCCGATGGTCGCGGACCAACAATTGTTTTTTGCCGCACTAAGCGAACATGTCAAAAAACTGCTAATGATCTGCTTGAGCGTGGCTTTCGCGCTGCCACAATTCACGGTGATTTAGGTCAGGGTGCACGTGAAAAAGCTTTAGGTGATTTCAAGGCTGGAAAATCTGATGTGCTTGTTGCAACTGATGTTGCTGCACGTGGAATTGATATTGAAGGAATTACTCACGTTATTAACTATCAATGCCCTGAAGATGAGAAAACCTATGTTCACCGAATCGGCCGTACTGCTCGTGCAGGTGCCGATGGTATTGCCGTAACTTTTGTTGACTGGGATGAATTAGCGAGATGGAAGATGATTAATCAAACATTAGATTTGGGATTAGCAGAACCTGAAGAGACTTATTCATCATCTCCACATCTCTATGAAGTTCTTAATATTCCAGCTGGTTCAACTGGTCGTATGACTAAAGCAAAACCTGTTGTTCGAGTAGAAAGTAAAGCTCCAGCAAAAACTGCTTCAGTAAAAGCTGCTACTCCCAAAGAAAAAACTGAGCGCACACGTACTCGAACTAAAAAGTTTAAAGAGAGCTAAGAAGCTACAAAGATTCGGATTGCATCAACGAGCATTTGAACGGCAATTGCTGCAAGCAGTAATCCGGCAATCCGAGCGACTAAGGTCACTCCAGATTCTTTAATTACCTTCAAAATTGATGTAGATGCCATAAGCGCACCGGCAATTGCTAGGTGTACCGCAATAATCGCGCCAACAAGACCTGCAACCATTGCGGCATTGTCGGCTTGTTGAACAAAAATCATTGTGGCAACGATGGCACCTGGACCTGCTAATAATGGCGTGCCGAGTGGAACTAATGCGATATTTGCATCTGCACTCTCGTTCCTACCGCCGCCTTTGCCGCCCGTTAAGAGATCTAAGGAGATCAGAAGTAACAGCAGCGCGCCAGCGGCTTGAAGTGCGGCCATAGAAACACTTAAGTAACTGAGAATGAAACGTCCAAATAATGCAAAGAGTGTAATGACAAAGAATGAAACAGCGGCGGCTTTAAGCGCCAGCATGCGTCGCTCGCGTGCAGGTTTATCAGCAACGAGAGCTAAGAAAATTGGTGTGGCTCCGGGTGGATCCATAATTACAAAGAGGGTTACAAAAGACTGGATGGCAAAAGTAAGAGCGCTAATCTGAGCAACTTTCACAGTCTGACGACCCTTCGACTATTTGATTGTGCTTCTAGCTTTTCCCATTGTTCTGGGCTAGTGCCGTATTCACCTAATGAATTTAGTTTACCGCTTCCGTGATAATCGCTGGCACCAGTTATCACTAAATCAAGATCATGAGCAATCGCTCGTAACATCGCTCTTTCATCAGGATTTTGATCACGGTGGTCGACCTCAATGCCATGTAATCCTGCATCAACTAAAGTGTGAAAGTCAGACGGAACAAGAATTTTTCCCCTCAGTGAAGCAAATGGGTGGGCAATAACAGCAACTCCACCTGCACGTCGAATCACGCCAATCGCATCTTCTGGAGTTGGTGCGGCATGTGAAACATAAAACTCTGAATCATTATTGAGCATGCCCTGAAATGCTTCGTCTCGCGATTTAATGATTCCTTTGTTAACGAGTGCATCTGCAAGGTGTGGGCGGCCAAGAGTTGCCCCATCGGGTAAAGCATTGTGAACATCCTCCATTGAAATATCAATTCCAGCGTGCTGCATTTTTTCAATCATTTTCCGCATGCGTGGAAGACGACCATCGCGTGTCTCTTCGAGCATGATCTGCATCTCTTCATGTGCACCATCAAAAAGTAAGCCAAGCATATGAACACTTACGCCATCTTTTGTTAAGCAAGATATCTCGCTACCCAGCGCCAGTGTTAAATTACTCCGTAAACTTTCAATCGCTTGCGCCCAACCCGATGTCGTATCGTGATCGGTCACTCCAATGACACTCATCCCTAAGGAAATAGCCTTATTAATTAGTTCGCGCGGAGAATCAGTACCGTCGCTTTTATTGGTATGTGTGTGCAAATCAATCATGAAGCACTTTCAATCTGGTTTGTGCGACCTCGCGTTACTACTAAAACACAGCCAATTAATATTAGGGCTATTCCGGGAAGAATTCCTAACGGTGGCTTTTGTCCCATCCACCAAATTGCAAGGATAGAACTCACTGGAACTTCAAAAAAGATAATGAGCGAAACTATCGCAGGTGATACTCGCTTTAGTGCTGCATTAAACATTGTGTGGCCAAGAATCTGCGCACCTAAAATTAAACCTAAAAGAATCCACCACTCACGTGCAGAGAAATCAAATAGTGCCACACCTGAAATTACTGCGACTGGGAGCACGGTAATTGCACAAACAAAATAACAGATGGTCGTATAAGTAGTTGTCTCTAACGTTCGCTGGGCTCTAGATCCAGACATCATGTATAGCGCTGCCAACGCTGCAGATATTAAAGCAGCAATATCTCCAAGAAAAGATTTAAGCGAGATATGAAGATCTACTCCAGAAATGAGCAAGACTCCAGAAAAACTTACAATCATGCCCAGCCACACCGAAGATGGAATATGACCTCCACTTAACTTCACAAAGAGAGCTGCAAAAATCGGTTGTAGGGCAACGAGAGCGGTTCCAGCTGCGACTGTGGTCCATCGCATGGCGAGGAAGAATCCAATAAAGTGAATTGCTAACAAAACGCCTGCACCTATTGCCCACTTGATTCCATCACGATCAGCACGATGGCGCAGCGCAAAAGGAAGAGTTAATAGCGCTCCCCCTAAATTTCTCCAGAAAATTAACGTCGTGATTGGCATAGCGCTCATTGCAATAAGCGGACCAGAAGTACCAATACCGATGATCCCAACTCCCAAGCGGATTAAGTCCGGCCGAGCTGGAATAGCTGTATGGCTCTGCAATTGTTCTCCGGCATTCATGAGGTAAAGGTACCCTTAACCTATGAGCAGCAATCTCCTCAACCGAGTATTTCTTGCCCGTCTTGCAGGCACCGCGGTTTTTGACCCAAATGGTGATCCAGTAGGAAAGGTGCGAGATGCAGTGGCGACCCTTCGCACTAATAACTTACCGCCACGAGTTCTTGGTTTAGTTGTAGAAGTACCGCTGCGTCGTCGTGTGTTTGTTCCGATAACTCGAGTGACATCAATTGAAAGTGGTGCAGTAGTAATAACTGGCCTCTTAAACATGCGCCGTTATGAAACACGCCCTGGTGAAGTTTTGATTTTGGGTGACATGCTCGATCGATCAATCACACATATTGCATCCAACGAACGTGTGATTGTTGAAGACATGGGTATGGAGCAAAATCGAACTGGCGACTGGTTGATCAATCGTGTTCACATCATGCGTCCTGGTCGGGGGCTTCGCCGAAAAGGTGCAACCTCAACCGTTGCCTGGGAAGAAGTTGTTGGCTTTGCACATACCGAACAAAATCAAGGTGTAACAAATTTATTGTCAACTCTTGCAAATTTGCGCGCTGCAGATTTAGCTACAGTGCTTCAAGATTTACCGGAAAAGCGCCGAGTAGAAATTGCTGGTGCTTTAGATGATGAACGACTTGCCGATGTGCTAGAAGAAATGGATGAAGACGATCGCGTATCTTTGCTTGCAGCTCTAGAAGGTGAACGCGCGGCAGATGTACTTGGTGAGATGGATCCAGATGATGCTGCCGACTTATTGCGAGAAATCGGTCAAGAGCGCGCTGAAGCTCTTCTGGAGTTGATGGAGCCTGAAGATGCAGAAGATGTTTTGCGTCTGATGACTTATGAAGATTATTCAGCGGGCGGCATGATGACAACAGAGCCAATCGTAATGAGCGCCGATTATTCAGTTGCTGATGCATTGGCTGCGGTAAGGCAAAAAGAGATCTCCCCTGCTCTTGCGTCCCAAATATTTATCTGCCGTCAGCCACTTGAAACTCCTACGGGGCGCTTCATTGGGACCGTGCATTACCAGCGCTTATTGCGCGAACCGCCTTCAATTTTGCTTGGTTCTATCGTTGATACTGATTCTAAAGGAGTTAAGCCAGATGCATCTCTGCATGAAGTTTCATCGCATTTAGCCAGCTACAACATGCTGTCATTACCTGTGATCGATGCCAATGAACGGCTATTAGGGGCAATCACCGTAGACGATGTTTTAGACCACTTACTGCCAGATAACTGGCGCCATGATCACCGCGAGAAATCGCCAGTCAATTACAAGGAGGTGTAGTGATGGCACGTGCATTTGGTTTGGATACACCTCGTGAGACTCGACGTTCACTGCGCCCAAATTTCGACCCAGAAACTTTTGGACGTTTATCGGAACGCTTTGCGCGTTTCTTGGGCACTGCTCGTTTCTTGGTATACATGACCGTTTTTGTGCTGTCATGGGTTGCGTGGAACTTTTTGGCACCCCGAGATATGCGCTTTGATGACTATCCATTTATTTTCTTAACCCTTATTCTTTCGCTTCAAGCATCTTATGCGGCTCCACTGATTTTGCTGGCGCAAAATCGGCAAGCAGATAGAGACCGAATTCAACTCAATGAAGATCGTGCTCGAAATGAGCGCAGTATTGCCGATGCTGAATATTTGACTCGCGAAATTGCATCGTTGCGCATCTCATTAGGAGAGGTTGCGACTCGTGATTTTGTACGCAGCGAACTTTCAGATATTGCAAAGGAAGTAATTACTGAATTACGTGGCAATCCCCAAGCGGACTCCAAGTAATGACTTACTTCGCTTTATTAATTTTTCTGTAATTTCTATCAAAGCTCGCGCACTTGCCGATTCTGGTTCAGCAATTACTACTGGAATGCCTTGATCTCCGCCCATGCGCAGGTCGATGCTAAATGGAACTTTCCCAAGAAGAGGTACATCGATTCCAACAAGGGTAGAAAGTCGCTTGGCAGTTTCTTCGCCGCCACCATTTCCAAAGAGTGAAATTGTTTGACCTGTCCCAGCATCAATGTATTCAGACATATTTTCAACTACACCAATAACATGCTGATGAATTTGATGTGCAATGCGGCCGGCTCTTTCGGCAACTTCAGCGGCGGCAATCTGTGGTGTGGTGACAACCAAAATCTCTGATGTAGGAATTAATTGACCAAGAGAGATAGCAAGATCGCCCGTGCCGGGTGGAAGATCAATGAGAAGTAGGTCCAAGTCGCCCCAATAGGCATCTGATAACAGCTGCTCAAGGACTCGATGAAGAAGCGGGCCACGATATGCAACGGCATCGCTGCGCTCTGGCTTAAACATCTCCATCGATACAGTCTTTACGCCATATGACTCCAAAGGTATGAACATTTGATCGATAGCCGTTGGGCGTTGACCCATGATCCCCATAAGGCGCGGAATTGAGTGTCCATAAACGTCGGCATCTAAAATTCCAACTCGTAATCCTTTAGATGCAGCCGCGACAGCAAGATTTACAGTGAGCGAGGATTTTCCGACGCCACCTTTTCCAGACGCGATGCCGATTACGCGAGTAAGTGAATCTGGTTGAGCAAATGGAATGAATTTTTCGCGGCCATTGCGCATAATCTTTTTAACATTATCGCGTTGCTCTTGATTCATGACACCAAAATCTAATTGCACGGATTTCACTCCAGCTATTTTGGTGAGTGCGCTTGTGATATCGGTACGCAAGCGATCTTGCATTGGGCAGCCAGAAATAGTTAAAAGAATTCGCACAGATACTTCACCATGCGCTTCCGAGAGATCTTCGACCATGCCAAGTTCAGTAATTGAACGGTGAAGTTCTGGATCTTGAACTGTTGTGAGCGCGTTAGCTAGTTCATCTAATAAACTCATATTAAATCAGGATCGATTCGTGCCTCGGGCCGCTTTGGTTTTGCCACTGGTTTTTCCTCCATAAGATCGGCCAACTGTTTCTTTACAAAAGTTTTAGGGTGCAAATCTTGGGGTTGTAGATTTTCAAAGCCTGGGCCTAAATTCTCTTTCAATTCAGCCGTCGCAATTTGAGACAAATTACGAATCTTCTTAACCCATTTCGCTGCTTCGACAGCAACTTTAGGCAAACGGTCTGGGCCAACTAATACCATTGCCAAAAGAGCAAGGCCGAGTAGTTCGCCAGCACCGATATCAAAGAACATAAGGTAAGCCTACCTGCCAACTATGCTTAATTTTTCGCGGCAATTAAGGTCATAGTTGCGCTGAATTCCTTACCATTGCGCAGATATGTAACACGTACGCGATCGCCTACATTTTTGGCGCGAACAGCGACAATCAACTCTTCCGGAGCATTTATCTCACGGTCTTCAAATTTTATAATGACATCTCCAGGTTTTAGGCCGGCCTTTTGTGCAGGACCGCCCGCCATAATTGCTGAGCCGCTCTTTGCAATCAGCGCACCTGTGCCGGTAAAGCGCATATCTAATGCAACACCCAGTACGGGATACGTTGCTTTGCCTGATGTAATAAGTTGATCAGCTGTCTTGCGCGCTTGATTAATTGGAATTGCAAAACCAAGACCGATTGAACCCGTTTGAGATGAAGTTCCAAGCGATGCAATTGCTGAGTTTACTCCAATGACTGCGCCAGTGGAATCAACTAGTGGACCACCCGAGTTACCTGGATTAATCGCTGCATCAGTCTGTAAAGCATTTATAAATGAACTGTCTGTTGTTGAGTCACCTGCAGTAACCGGACGGTTCTTTGCACTGATAATTCCTAAAGTAACTGTGCCTGATAATCCAAGTGGTGAACCAATTGCAATGACTGGATCCCCAACTGCAACTTTGTCACTATTACCAAACTGCAAGGCTGGAAGATTTGTTGCACTAATTTTTAATACAGCTAAATCATAAGAAGAATCACGCCCAACTATGGTTCCATTATAAACATCGCCATTATTGAGAGCTACACGAATGCTGCCACCATTTACTGCAGCTGCGGCAATAACGTGGTTATTAGTTAAAATGTAACCACTGCTATCAATAACAAACCCGGAACCCGTTCCGCCACCACTGTTGGATTCTGTTGTAATCGAAACTACAGATGGAAGCACTCTTTGTGCAATCCCTGCAACGGAATCTGGAGCTCGTTCAATCGTGCTAGAAGAAGAGACTAGATGTGCATTATGAAACAAAGTAGTTCCAGTGGAGTTAACTCCGAGAAAGCCACCTACTGTTCCAGCAAGCACGGCGACAAGGACGATAGTTGCTTTAGAATTTTTAGGAGCGTTGTTAATTTCCCACCATGCTGGTGTAACCATCGACTTCTTTGCTTTAGGAAAAATCATGTTTTTATTCTGCTACAACTTGGTTGCAACTAACAAACCATCACCTGATGAAATCAAGACACTCACCCAATGCTCTGTGTCATTTTTAATGATTTTCCCAGCATCTCGAAGTGCTACAGTCTTGGGATCGCGTTGGGCTGGATCATTAACTTTTGAGCCACCAAAATAGTTATCAATAACAAGAGCGCCTCCGCTACGTAAGATTCGTTGAGCCTCACCAATAACGAAGGCTAAATCCTCGGGATTGTGTC
Source organism: Actinomycetota bacterium (assembly GCA_009701185.1). Taxonomy (GTDB): domain Bacteria; phylum Actinomycetota; class Actinomycetes; order Nanopelagicales; family Nanopelagicaceae; genus Planktophila. The sequence goes on from WLKQ01000001.1 coordinate 73,807, forward strand.
GTAGGACCACTAAATCATAAGCACGGTCGGTTAATTTTGAAATGACATCAAGAACTGAGTTAGTAATTAAGCGATAACGAGTCTGAGGAATATCAGCCTCGGCAAAAGCTAACTTAGCAATCTGAGTGTGCTCCATTTCGTCATCAATCGATGTCAAGGTTCCACTTGTTAGCATGCCATCGAGCAACCATAAACTTCCAACACCAGATCCAGTTCCCACTTCAACAACTGCTTGGGCTGAAAGCGAGAATGCTAAATGCCGCAGGTAAGCACCGGCACCTGGGGTTGCATCTACGGCGCCTACTTCAACGCCTCGTGCACGAGCCTGTGACTTAAAATGATCTTCGGTAATAAAGTTTTCAGCAAATGTGTGTGGATCTATTTTCATGAGAGATTCATAATCCATTCAGTGAGTAAGCGAACTCCAAAACCTGTTCCACCCTTTGGATTTTCACCAGCATCAACTTCGCTACGCCCTGTACCAGCAATATCTAGGTGAACCCATCTACGGTTGCCGGCAAAGTGTTCTAAAAATAGCGCTGCGGTAACCGAACCGGCAGAGAAGGCACCTTTCTTAGCGTTATGGTTAAAATCTGCAATGTCACTAACAAGGGCTACTTTGTAATCATCGATAAGTGGCATATGCCAAACGCGATCTCCAGATTTTTCGCCAGCTTGTGATAGCTGCTGTGCAAGTTTTTCGTCGCGTGTGTACATGGCTGCATATTGACGACCTAAGCCAATAGTTGCAGATCCTGTTAACGTTGCAATATCTACTAAATAATCTGGATCTAAATGTAGATCGGCATATGCAAGACCATCGGCAAGAACTAATCGACCCTCAGCATCAGTATCGATGACTTCTACTGTGGTTCCTCCATAGTGCGAGATGACATCACTTGGGCGTTGGGCCGTGCCAGAGATAGCATTTTCAGCACACATCATGAGCGCTGTTACTCGAACATGGGGCTGAAGTTCTTCAAGTGCAGTCAAAGTTGCAAGAATTGCAGCCGCACCAGCCATGTCTGATTTCATTGGAATCATAAGATCATATGGTCGCTTTAGATTAATTCCACCAGTATCAAAGGTAATTCCTTTACCAACCAAAACTACGTGCGGAAGCGCACCGTGTGAGGCCTTCTTGCTCCTAGGTGAATAAGAGACTCCAATAAAGCGTGGGCCAGGGTTAGGTGAAGAGTTTCCTACTGCACGTAAGCCACCGAAATCTTTTAGCTCTTTACCTGCGAGTACTCTAACTTTTAAATCGTTTCCTTTGGCGAACTCTTTCGCTTGTGTAGCCATCCACGCAGGAGTTTTAATATTAGAAGGCGTGTGAGCCATATTGCGAGCACGCGCAATCGCTTTCGAAATAGTGATAGCAGCATCTACTGTCTCCTTCTTATCTGTAGCAACATAAAAAATAGGTACATCTGCAGGCTTACCGCTCTTTAGACTCCACAAGTAGGCGCCTAAAGTAAGCGAGATTGCATGTTCACGAATATCATGACTCTTAATCGCACATGCAGAATAAACACTTACTTTTTTACCACGTACTTTTCGGGCAATAGCAGTTGCTGCAATTCGTAGCGCTGGGGTTGAGGCGTCACCGAGTGATGTTAAATACAAGCGATCGGTTTGTGCGTTTTGAGCGCTGACTGGGATTTCAAAAATCTCTGCATTTTTGCCAGTAGGAGAAAAAAATGAGAGTTCATCCACTAAATCAATTGCAAATAGTTTTTCAATCTCTGAAATTAAGTTCCCGGGGGCTTGAAATGAAAAATCACCAGATTCGTTTTTAATGAAACCAATTGCGATTGAATCTGCCGTAATGGCATGAGTCAGGTCTACTGGCGCGCCATAAAGTGTGGATGACATGCGTTGAAGGCTATCGCCCTGCCTGGATTACTTCTTGACTAAAGCAACCGCGGCATGAAGTGCGGCGCTGAGATTATTTGCTTCCTCTGCATTGAGTTCTACGACCAAACGGCCGCCACCTTCTAGAGGGATTCGCATGACTAGGGAGCGAGCCTCTTTTGTAACCTCCATAGGACCATCACCAGTACGGGGTTTCATGGCTGCCATGGGAAGACTCCTTCGTGCGATGTGTGTGGGGTAAGAGGAGAAGTATCTCGCATTGTGCGCTTGCGTGGGAAATCGGCCAGGAGGGATTTACAGCCCAAAAATCTGGCTCAAACGCGCCTTTCCAGAGGCAATAACGCCTTCAACAGCCTGCTCTGGTACCGAAAGTAGCTGAGCGATCTGGTCAGGTGACATCTGCCTGAGGTAATGCATGGTCAGGATAAAGCGCTCCTCTTCTGGCAACGCAGCTAATACATCAGCCAGCGTTGAAGGTTCGCTCATACTCCAAGGTTACTGGCATTGCCCTTCTGGACGGCTCACCCTTGATTTAGCGGAATGTTCGAGCAAACCTAAAGAGAGAGATTCGAACGCCACTATAGAGTCCTGGCAATAGCGCTAAGAAAATCAAGCGTGGAGCGATTATTTCCTCTGACCAATTAAAACGTGTTGTTGTAGCACTTGTTGCGACTAATTCAAACCTTCCGGTCCCTTTAATAATTGATCCGGTGTGAATTACATCAGCGCTATAAGGTGGATCCCACGATGTCACGCGCATAACATCTAATATTCCAAGTTTTCCAAAACCCGTTAAAGCTTCAATCTCTGTTCCGACACCTTCTCTAATTTCAGAAGTCACCCAAATCTTTGTTGCCAACATCCAGTCTCCTTGGCGCTCCCACGCTGAGAGCTCATCCCAAACTCTTTGTACTGGTGCATTAATAATAATTGAAATAGCAATGTGATTACTTGTCATTTTTACAAGCAGCCAATGCATCGTCGACATTTGTAGTCCAAGTGATCAATTCACGCATTCCTGGCTTAATAAAGTTTTCACTCTCAAGATGAATAACTAATTCATGCAGCGGTCCATAAAGTCCAAATGGATCTAGAATGACTACTGGCTTTTTGTGAAACTTTAAATAACGTCCAACCCAGATTTCAAAAAACTCTTCTAAAGTTCCTGCTCCACCGGGCAAAGTGATAAAAGCATCAGAAATATCTGTGATCATTGCTTTGCGCTCGCCCATAGTTTCAACAATGTGTAACTCATCATTGTCGTGATCTGCAAACTCAATATCAACTAATGCTTGTGGAATGACTCCTACAGTCTTGCCACCAACTGCACGTGCACCTCGAGAAATAGCACCCATCATAGAAATGTGACCGCCACCTGTAATAAGTTCCCAGGATTGACGTCCGATACCTTCTCCCAGTTGGTAGGCAAGATCAACATATTTAGGGTCGATGGTCGCAGATGAGGAGCAAAAAACACCTATACGCATGCCCGCAAGGATAGGGGTTAGGCTTAGCCCATGACGACTATCGCTTCTGGCCACGCAATTGCAACGTATGCACATGGAAAACTTCTGGATGCCTGGTTTCCACAACCGGCTCTGAGTCCACTTACCGCAGACGTTCCTCAAGGCTTAGCTGAACTTGTCGGGGTTGATAACGCGCGAGGCGTGAGCCGAGAATTAGCAAGCATTGAAATAAATCTCTCTGATGCTCCAACGTCAGCACTAGATGCCTATCTTCGCCTGCACTTACTCTCCCATCGTTTAATTAAGCCACATGGTGCTTCACTTGATGGCGTCTTTGGATTACTAAGCAACGTTGTATGGACATCTGCTGGTCCCTGTGCGATTGAAGATTTTGAAATGACTCGTGCCCGGCTAAAAGCTCAACATGGCCACGTTACGGTTTATTCAGTCGATAAGTTTCCCCGAATGGTTGATTATGTAATTCCAAGTGGTGTCCGCATTGCAGATGCTGATCGCGTGCGCTTAGGTGCACATCTTGCATCTGGTACCACTGTCATGCACGAGGGCTTTGTTAACTTTAATGCTGGAACTCTTGGTGCATCGATGGTTGAAGGACGAATCTCTGCCGGAGTTGTCGTTGGGGATGGAACCGATGTTGGTGGTGGTGCATCAATTATGGGAACCCTTAGCGGTGGCGGTAAAGAAGTAATCTCAATCGGAGAAAAATCTCTGCTTGGCGCAAACTCTGGATGCGGAATATCTCTTGGAGATAACTGCGTCATTGAGGCAGGAACTTACATCACTGCCGCATCCAAACTTCGACTTCCCGATGGTGAAATCGTTAAGGCAGCAACATTGTCAGGTGCCAGTAACCTGCTATTTCGTCGAAACTCTGTTGATGGGGCGTTAGAAGTTGTGAGCCGTACCGGCACGTGGGGTGGACTTAATTCAATTCTGCACTCGAACTAAGGTAAACCACGCAGAAGGAATTTTAGTTCGGCTTCTGAAAGTCTCTCCGCGCAATACCGCTTTTACTCCAGCACTAGAAGTTGCTTGAATCTGGGCAACTGTGCCACTTTCGTTGTTACCTAAGATATCCAGATTTACAACGTCCTGTAATTGAAAAGCAGCAGCAATTAACGCTTGGGATACTTCGCGGTCCCACACAACAAAGCGAGGATTCAAGGCGATATCGAGTGAGCCCGGATCATCAACAACGTGAGTGAAGGTTCTCTCACTCCCCCATGCGTTGAGCGCTGATTCTGTTTTACCACCCGAGGATGAGAAAAAGTAAGCCGTAATGGGTTGTGAATTTTGAGTGATTGTTAGTCCGGCAGTCCGCGTCACCGTTTCTTTCCAAATAATTCCATATTTCTTTTCAATCTCTTTGGCATATCCCAAGAAAGTTTGGTCCGTAATTTCTCCGTACAGATCGCAATCACATGCACTTCTATAGTTACCAGCCTTACTAAATGCATAGGTTCGTGAAGCAATTGCTTGAGCTTCTAGCGCAGCAACTGGCCAATATGAAGGCATCTCACTTACGCCCCATAGGTACTCATCGGCAAGACGAACAGAGTTTGTAATTTCTAGACGGTAACCGGACGGGCTTTTAACTGCTTTAATTTGCATCTGGCCATATCGATACTTCTGTGTTGCGCCCGAATGATTAACCGAAATTAGTGTATCTGCACCTTGTAAATATCTAGTTCCACTCCAGCGAACCGTGAAAACTTTATTTCTATTGAATACTTGAATAGATTTTCCAATTTTTACTTGTGGGCTCACCGTAGAACCAATAATTGAAAATGTTATGGAATCGGCCTTGGTATTGAGGGGTGTTGAGATTTGATCGCCGAGGTCACCCTGAAAGATTTGTAACGGGCTATCTTTGGTTGAGCTTGAGAATTTTGCAGAAGCGAGTAAATGCCCGATATTTACGCGTAAAATCTTTGAATCATCCAGTTTTTCAATTTCTACATCTTTATAGTAGTACTTCAGAATTTCCTCTGATGTATGGCCCGCCAGCGCCAGAGACCGAGCGCCCATCTGGCTCAAGCCAACGCCATGTCCATAACCAGAGCCATGAAAAAAGAAAGAGGCCGGGGAATCTGCATTAGCCTGCGTAACAAAAGTAAAAGTTAAGAGCAGTAAAATAGAGATGCTTTTAAAAATCCTCATCGATAACTGCGCTCTTTCCGACCTTTAAAAACTCTTGGTATGCATCTATCACCACATTGGGTTCACCACGCTGAATGACTTTCCCTTTATGGATCCACACAACATCGTTACAAACATCTCTCAAGGTTGCCATCGCATGGCTTACCAAAATAAGCGCACGATCGTCACTGCGTAATTCCTTAATTCGATTGAGTGACTTCTCTTTAAATTTTGCATCTCCGGTGCTCAAGGCTTCATCAATAATTAAGATATCTGGCCGCACTGTTGCTGCGACAGAAAATGCAAGGCGAGCAAACATTCCAGATGAATAAGTACGCATCGGCGCATCTATAGCATCGCCTAGCTCAGAAAACTCTGCGATCTCAGCAAAGCTATTTTCAATCTCTTCGCGCCTCATTCCGGCTGCAAGTCCACCTAAAAATACATTGTCACGACCAGACATTGATGGGTTAAATCCAACACCTAAGGCGAGCAAGGTACTAACACTTCCATGAACTTCAATTCGACCTTGCGAAGGTGGAAGAATTCCAGCGATGACGCGCATAAGCGTTGATTTACCTGCACCATTGCTGCCAATCACACCAAGCACCTGACCATATTCGACATCTAAATTCACGTTATCTAGCGCGCGTATAACTCGTGTCTGTTTTCCACCTCCACCAAGGGCTTTTACTCGCGCTTTAAGCGTGGGTCTGCGATCAATTGCGGTGGTGTACGTGAGACCAAGACCACGCACCGATACTGCAATTTCACTGGTCTTATGTGAGTTAGAGACGGACGGCAAATTCGCGCTCCCTTGATAAGAAAAAGTAAGAACCAATAATAAATATTCCAACTGCCCATGCTAAGCCTTGAAGGACGCTGCTGGTTTGTGGTGCTTGACCATGCACCATCGTGCGTGACCAACTGTCCAAGATCGGAAAGAGTGGATTAAAAACTTCTAGTGCGCGAATATTGGACTTTAACGACGAAGCTTCATAAAGGATTGGTGACAAGTACAAAAGTGTCCGTGTCATATAAGGCAAGAAACTTGCGATATCTCGAAAATAAACGTTTATGCACGATATCGTGATTGCCAATCCAAGCGCCAAAAGAATTGAAATACCTAAAATAGGGATTGCCCACAACATTTCCCATGTAAATGACAATCCGACACATACTCGAATCACGATAAATACGATAAGAGTTGGAAGAAACTTAAAGATTGCAATAACAACAGCAGAAATAGGCAACATGATTCTAGGAAAAGCAGTATTAAGAATTAAACGCTGGCCAGCAGTGATGGACTTGACTCCACCCGTTAACGAGTTGGCGATTAAATAAAACAGAAAGAGCGTGGCCGTAAGATGGGCATATCGAGTGCTATCTGATGAACCTTGAATAATCACAATCAACAAGTAATACACGGCCGAAAGCAATAAGGGGTTTAGCACTAGCCACAACTGTCCAAAAACAGAATCAAAGTGCTGCTCTCTAAGCTCTGACCGAGAGTATTCTGAGATAAAAGTCCGACGCCCCCACAAAGATTTCCAATAGCGTTTAAGCGGTGGCAGACCAGCCCTAAAGGGCTCATAAACCTGAAGTGGGGCGTTCACGGTCGCAAGGCTACCTTAGGAGCAAGTGACTTCGGCGAAGTAAGAAAGCCAGTCCCCCAGGAAAAATGCATTGTCAGAAGAATAAGCGGCATTGCAACAAATTCGCTTATGGATTCTGAGATTTTAAAAGATGCAATCAGAATAAATAAGCCATATATAAGTGCAGGTACTAGAAAAATCGTGCCGAAATTTAACCCAATAACTAGCGATGTAAGTGTGGCTAATACTGTAAAAGGTGGAGCTAAATATCTGTAGTTGATTGTTCCTTCATGTCGACGGGAAACAACACGTCTCCATCGACCATATTCAAAATACTGCTTAGCGAGCGCTTTCACTGTTGAACGTGGTCTATATGTAACTACTAATCGTGGATCGAAATAAACTACGCCACCGGCTGCCCGTAAACGAAAATTGAGTTCCCAATCTTGTGCTCGAGTGAATCGTTCATCAAAACCACCCGCTGCATTCAATGCTTCTTTTCTAAACACCCCTAAATAGACGGTATCCACCTCGCCTGCCAAGCCACCAGTATGAAAGCGAGATGCTCCAACTCCTAAGGGGCTTCGCATCGCACGCGCAACTGCACATTCAAAAATACTTTCTCCTACGGCAGCCATAACGCCACCAACATTTACAGCTCCGGTTTCATTTAAAACTTCAAAAGCTAGTGATAAATAATTCTTTGGAATCTGCGCGTGCCCATCGACGCGAGCAATTACCGCAAACTGGGAGGCTGCAACGGCAATATTGAGTCCGGCTGCCGTGCGACCAGTGGGGTTGTGAACAACCACAACACGAGGATCTTTTCTTGAGAGATTTCTAGCAATCTCCTCAGTCCCATCGTGCGATGGCCCGATAGCCAGAATAATCTCAATAGCCCCATCAAAGTCTGACTCTACAATTGCATTCACAGCCGACTCTAAATACTTGGCCTCATTGAGAACCGGCAAGATAACCGAGATTTCTCGCCGCGGTGAGCCAAATAACTCATTTGCTGATGTCGTCATAACCCCACCACCGTATCGCTGAAGTAGTCTTCGCCTGTGAAAGCGACGCGACCTATTCGAATTATTACATCACTGTCTATCGCCATCGTCGCAATTTCGGCAATTTCTTGGCTCGGACTTGGCCGAGTCAGCGGAGCCATTAATCGAATCGATGTTTTTGGCTCACTGACTGATCGCCCAGATAAACCAAATAAAGCACTGAACTATCTACTTGTTGGTTCTGATACTCGCGTCGGGCTAACTAAAGAACAGTCCAAACTCTTGCGTGTGGGAACGACTAAGAGTGCAGCTGGCGCACGATCTGACACGATGCTACTTATTCATATAAGTAAATCGCGCGACAAAGCAACCATCATTTCAATCCCACGAGATTCACTTGTGACTATTCCTGAACATCAATCATCTTTATATAAAGATCGAACTGTTGCAGCAGGTCACGGAAAGATAAATGCAGCTTACGCGTGGGGTGGGGCACCATTACTTATTCAGACTATTGAGCAAGAAACTGGTATTCGTATAGATCACTATATTGAGATTGGTTTTGCGGGATTTGCCGGCATGGTTGACGCACTAGGTGGAATTCAAGTGTGTACTAAGAAAAACATCAACGATCCAAATAGCCACTTAATTTTAGAAGCCGGTATCCATACTCTTGATGGCGTCGAAGCACTTAAATATGTTCGTACACGTGATTTTGATGGCATGGGCGATCTTGGACGAATGCAGCGCCAGCAACAATTTATGAGTGCAGTTTTGCGAAAAGTTACAAGTACTGGCGTTTTATTGAATCCAATTAAGTTAGTGAACTTCTTTAATGCGGCAATCGCGACAGTTCAAACAGATTCTCAACTAAACCGAAGCGATCTGATCACTTTGGCTAAACAACTAAAGAATCTTTCTGCAAGTAAGGTGCGCACCCTGACGATTCCTCTCGGAAATGCAAATGCGCGGGTTCCAGGATTGGGCTCAGTAGTTACATGGGACGAGGTGTTAGCCCCTGATCTCTTCAACCGTTTGCGAGAAGACTTACCGCTAGTAGATGAAGTAACGCCTTCGCCATCGGCATCTTCTGATACATCGACCACGCCAACCGTGATTGATAAGTTTAAGACTCGTACCGCCGATGAAAATCCTTGCGGCGCACTGAAGTAAACTGCCCACTATGGATTTAACTCTCTCGGTTGTCGGATGCGGATACCTCGGCGCAACACATGCAGCATGCATGTCATCACTAGGCTTTAGCGTTATTGGCGTCGACACTGACCCAGACAAAGTAGCCATGCTTTCACGAGGTGAACTTCCCTTTTATGAGCCTGGCCTAGATACGTTACTGGCCCAAGAGATAAAGACTGGTCGACTTACATTTACAACTGATTTTTCTGCAGTAGCCGATGCAGATGTGCACTTCGTATGTGTAGGAACTCCACAAAGTAAAGATGGATTAGCCGCAGACCTTACTTATGTCAAAGCGGCAGTGGCTGAGATTGCTCCTTACTTAAAAGAGGGCGCATTGGTTGTTGGTAAATCAACTGTTCCGGTAGGTACTGCGCAATCACTTCGTCAAGAACTCGCACAGTCCGCACCACAAGCAGATTTAGCATGGAACCCAGAGTTCTTACGTGAAGGTTTTGCAGTTGAAGATACCTTGACTCCAAACCGTTTGGTTGTAGGTGTGGCAAATGACAGAGCAGAAGAGATCCTCAAGAGAGTTTATGAACCAGTAATCGCACTTGGTACTCCATGGATTCGTGCCGACCTTCCGACTGCAGAACTTGTAAAAGTTGCAGCCAATTCATTTCTTGCAACAAAGATCTCTTTTATAAATGCTATGGCTGAAGTGTGCGAAGCAGCAGGTGGAGATGTAACTGTGCTTGCAAAAGCTATTGGTTACGACCCCCGAATCGGTAATCGATTCTTACAGGCTGGTATTGGTTTTGGTGGTGGATGTTTACCAAAAGATATCCGCGCCTTCATGGCACGTGCTGAAGAGTTAGGTGCTAAACAAGCACTCGAATTTCTCCGTGAAATCGATGCCATTAATTTACGTGCTCGCCAACGTGTCATTGACGTTGTGCGTAGCGAACTTTCTGAGGACTTAACTCAATACAAAATCGCAGTTTTAGGAGCCACCTTTAAACCAGATAGCGATGATGTTCGCGACTCCCCTGCTCTAGATATCGCTGCACAATTACAAGCAGCTGGTGCAACCGTTGTCGTCCATGACCCTAAAGGCATTGAGCCCGCACGTAAGCGATTCCCCAATCTTCAATACAGCGAAAATGTTGCAGAATGCATAAAGGCTGCTGATTTGATTTTGCACTTAACTGAGTGGCGTGAATATCGTGAGTTAGATCCATCGCTTCTTGGTCCCTTGGTTAAAAATAAGATCATTATCGATGGACGAAATGCCCTGGATAGAGATTTATGGCGCAACGCTGGTTGGAAGTTCCACGCATTAGGACGCACAGATTAACGAAGAGGCAACTATAGAAGCAGTCCTGGGAATGAAGACTTGGGCTGTTGTGGGTCTTGGAAATAATCCCGAACGTGCAGCTTTCGGTGTAGCTAAGTTATTGCTCGACAAAGGTCATGACATCATCCCTGTCTATCCACGAGCCGAAGAAGTGCATGGACGAACCGGATATAAAACACTTGAAGAGATTCCCGTACCGGTCGATGTCGTTGATTGCTTTGTAAATTCATCACTCGTTGGAAAAGTTGTAGATCAAGCGATTGCAATCGGCGCTAAGGCTGTCTGGCTGCAGTTAGATGTTATTGATGAAAGCGCAATTGCACGGGCTGAAGCTGCTGGTTTATTAGCTGTAATGAATCGATGTCCAGCAATTGAGTATAAAGCCAGAGGTTAAAAACCGGTTTTTTGATTTCTTCGCGACGTTAAGTTCGCACCTTTTGCTTTTGCATCCAAATTAATTTCTTTCAATGCTTGACCTACTTTTTCGCTGATTGCAGCATCTGATACACCCAAAATTCGGGCGGCTAATAGTGCAGCATTCTTAGCATTGCCAACACCAACAGTTGCAACCGGAATTCCAGCCGGCATCTGCACAATTGAAAGAAGAGAATCCATTCCATCAAGGTTTTTTAATGGAACTGGTACACCAATTACTGGCAACGTAGTGAGTGAGGCGACCATACCTGGAAGATGTGCCGCGCCACCGGCCCCAGCAATTATTACTTTGTAACCTTTTGATTGTGCGCTTTGTGCAAACTCGACCATTTCAAGTGGCATACGGTGAGCCGAAACAACATCGGCATCATAGGAAATACCTAGCGAATCTAGAACCTTCGCGGCATCTTCCATAATGGGCCAATCCGAATCTGAACCCATGATGATTGCGACATCACTCATTGACTTCTCCACTCATGTAATCAAGGGCATGTTGAATCTCTTGAGTTAATTCTACGATGTCATCACCCAAGAGATTTACGTGGCCGATTTTTCGACCTTTTCGTGCCTCTTTCTTGTAGTGGTGGAACTTAAGGCGGGGATTGCGTGCCATTAAATGTAAATATGGCCGATACATGTCGGCTTTCTCGCTACCCAAAATATTGCCCATAACTGCGATCGGCGCAGTCATGGATGGATCACCTAGTGGAAGATCTAAAACTGCCCGCAGATGTTGTTCAAACTGACTTGTCACTGAACCTTCTATCGTCCAGTGACCTGAATTGTGCGGCCTCATCGCGAGTTCATTAACATAAAGCTCTGAACCTTTAACAAAGAGTTCTACAGCCATTACCCCGACAACCCCTATGGCTTGTGCGATATCTAGCGCTAATTTTTGAGCGCGCTCACTTAACTCTGCCGATAGTTGTGGCGCAGGTGTGATGGTCATCGTACAAATACCATCTCGTTGAATGGTCTGTGTTGGAGCCCATGTTGTTGCTTGGCCATGTGGTGAGCGAGCAACCATGACTGCAATTTCATAATCAAAGTCGACTAGATCTTCAACTAGTACGCGACCCACTTGCGAAATAATCTCATCGAGTTCTAGTTTTGAGGAAACCTTCCACACTCCACGGCCGTCATATCCGCCAGAAATAGCTTTAGCAATGCATGGGTAATTCTTAATCTCACTGGCGCTAGTTACCACACTTGAATGTGGAGATGGAAAATTAGCTAATTTAATTCGCATTTCAGCTTTATCTTGTGAATAGATAAAGGCTTCAGAGCTTGGTCTAACAACCACGCCTTGAGCCTCAAGAGTTTTAATTATGCTCAGAGGAATTAACTCATGCTCAAAAGTTATAACGTCACATTTTTTTGCAAAGTTCAAGACTGTAGTTAAGTCTCGATAATCGCCAACAATGTGGTTTGCGATTTGTGCCCCAGAGTCTTGTGCATCTTGTGCAAGAAGCAGCAAATTGATGCCTAGGGCTTCTGCCGGAGCAATACTCATACGTGCTAATTGGCCAGCACCAATTATTCCTACGGTAGGAAATGAATCATTCACTGGATTATCGTAGATGAATAATGTCTGCAGCCAGAACATGAACTCCATCAGCTAAGACCAACTCGCCACTGGGTGAGATTGATACAGCTGTACCGCTTTCAACTCTTCCATCGGGATAATGCACTTCTACGCTCTGGCCAAGGGTTGCGCTGAAATCCCTATAAATTGCCTGGATGTGATCATTGCCTTGATCCCATGCCGTGAAGTTAGTTTCAAAGGTGTTAAGAAGATTTATTAAAAGTTCATTGCGAGAAATATTCACGGTGCCTTCAATTGCAAGCGAGGTAGCGTGAGGTACAGGTAGTTCACTCGACTGCATCCCTACATTTATACCAATGCCAATAACTACACCGTCATTTACAACCTGGGCTATTAATCCAGAAATCTTTTTTTCATTTACTAAAATATCATTTGGCCACTTAACGCGTGGATCCACTCCAGGCAAACTTTGTGCAACGCAAACCCCTGCGATTAAAGGAATCCAACCCCAATCATCTTTGTTTCTAGTTGGTCTAATATAAAAAGAACATAGCAGCGCAGTTCCTGGTGCAGCTTCAAAAGTTCGCGTGAGGCGTCCGCGTCCAGAACTTTGATAATCAGCGACCACAACATCACCGGCTTGCGCACTGCCACGTGTAACTAATTCAATGAGGTCACTCTGTGTTGAACTCGTGAGTTCGACCACGCTTACTCGCCAGTACTGCGTCAGCGATGCATTGATGGCTCGACTATCGAGTGCCGCTCTTAGCATTTCTATGTCCACGCCTAGTACCGTAGGGGTATGAGTCGTAATCTGCATACAACTGCCGGAAAAATCGAAGATCTGCGCGCCCGTGTCGAAGAGGCGGTGCATGCCGGTTCAGCTCGCGCAGTGGAGAAGCAACATGCAAAAGGCAAACACACCGCCCGTGAGCGTATTGAGATGCTGGTCGATGCCGATTCATTTACGGAGATTGATGAGTTTGCACGCCACCGATCAACGCAGTTCGGTATGGAAAAAAATCGACCTTATGGAGATGGTGTCGTTATTGGAACCGCAACAGTTGATGGCCGCCCGATAGCTTTGTATTCACAGGATTTTACGATCATGGGTGGTTCACTAGGTGAAGTGCATGCCGAAAAGATTGTAAAGATTGCCGAGTTTGCACTAAAAAGTGGAATTCCATTAGTTGGCATCAATGATTCTGGTGGTGCGCGTATTCAAGAAGGTGTCGCTTCATTAGCTGGCTACGGAAAAATCTTTCGCTTAAACACTCGCTCTTCGGGGGTGATCCCGCAGATCTCTTTGATTCTTGGACCATGTGCAGGTGGCTCGGCTTACTCACCTGCGCTCACAGATTTTACAGTGATGGTGAATGAAACATCACATATGTTTATTACAGGACCCGATGTGATCAAAACTGTCACGGGCGAAGAAGTCGAAATGGAAGAGCTTGGTGGTGCGCGTACGCACAATACGCGAACAGGAAATTCCCATTACCTAGCTGAGAGTGAAGCTGACGCGATTGATTACGTAAAGGCTCTGCTTTCTTATTTGCCATCAAATAATATGGACAGCTCGCCTCATCTTCCACCTACGGAATCGTTAGATAAAAAAGCTAGTGACTTAGCCCTTGATGCATTAATTCCTGATAGTCCAAATCAGCCATATGACATGAAGGTACTTATTCAAGCCCTTGTAGATGAGGGTGAATTTCTAGAAGTCCACGCTCTATATGCACCAAATATCGTTGTAGGTTTTGCACGCATTGAAGGTGAATCGATTGGAATTATTGCCAATCAGCCTTCACAGCTTGCTGGCACATTAGATATTAACTCCAGCGAAAAAGCAGCGCGATTCTTGCGCTTCTGCGATGCATTCAATATTCCAATTTTAACGCTGGTGGATGTACCTGGATTCCTTCCAGGAACGGAGCAAGAGTGGGATGGAATTATTCGTCGTGGAGCGAAACTGCTCTATGCCTATGCGGAAGCATCTGTACCTCTTGTTACCTTAATTACTCGAAAAGCTTACGGTGGTGCCTTTATCGTGATGGGTTCAAAATATCTTGGCAGCGATATTAACTTTGCGTGGCCAAGTGCTGAAATTGCCGTAATGGGCGCTCAAGGTGCAGTCAATATTCTCTATCGTAAAGAGCTATCCGAAGCTAAAGATCCCGTTGCAAAGCGTGCAGAACTTGTTGATGAGTACAACGAATCTTTAGCAAATCCGTATCTTGCTGCCGAGCGTGGAACTATCGACACCGTAATTGAGCCTAATCAATCCCGTGCCTACATTACAAAAGCATTTAGAACCTTGCGAACCAAGCGAGATACCTTGCCTGCGCGCAAACATGGAAATATTCCTCTGTAATGAAATACTCAATCGTGCGAGGAACTCCAACTGAAGAAGAACTTGTCGCGATTGAGCATGCAATGAAAATGCATAAAAGGCAGGAAATGGTGCCAATTATCCGTAAAAGTCTCTTTGGACGTCCACAACTTCGTCGGCCATTAAATCAACGTTTCCGCTTTGGAAACACAAAGTAATTTAGACATGCCAAAAATAATTTTAGCCTCTGCTTCCACATCTCGTCGTCGCTTACTTGAATCTGCCGGCTTGCCAATTTCAGTGATGGTGAGTCACGTAGATGAAGAAACCGATTTTTTTAATTCGCTTCCTCCTGCCGACATGGTGATTGCACTCGCAATTACCAAGGCACATACAATCCGTGAGCAGATAGATTTCCCAGCAATAATCATTGGCTGCGATTCTACTTTTGAGTTCGATGGACAATCTCTCGGAAAGCCAGGGATACCAGAGATAGCAGTTGAGCGCGCTAAGCGTGTTCAAGGAAAATCAGGGCTCTTGCACACAGGACATTGTGTGATTGATACGTCAAAGGATCGAGAAATCTCAAGTATTGTCACAACCAAAGTAAGTTTTGATGCAATGAGTGATGCCGAGATTGATGATTACGTGGCTAGTGGAGAACCGCTCCACGTCGCAGGCGGATTCACTCTTGATGGTTTTAGCTCACCATTCATTCCTCACATTGAAGGCGACTACACAAATGTTGTTGGGATCTCCATGCCATTCATCCGTAAAGCAATGGCCCAACTGGGTTATTCCTGGCCAGAAGTGAAGGTAATGCGATGAAGTGCGTACTAATTGCTAACCGAGGCGAAATTGCAGTTCGAGTTATTCGTGCTTGCAGAGATCATGGTTTGGAATCAGTTGCTGTGTACTCTGATGAAGATCGCGACGCGCTACACACAACAATGGCCGACTCGGCATATTCTTTACATGGAACAAGTGCAACTCAGACATATCTAAACATCGAAAAACTTATTGACGTTGCCAAACAATCAGGTGCTGATGCAGTCCATCCGGGATATGGTTTTTTATCAGAAAACGCTAACTTTGCCCAAGCCGTAATTGATGCTGGTTTAATTTGGATAGGCCCACCACCTACTGCCATTCGTGCGCTTGGAGATAAAGTTTCAGCAAGAAAAATTGCTTCAAAAGCTGGCGCACCACTCGTCGCAGGAACTAAAGATCCAGTTGCCGGACATGCTGAAGTAACTGCATTTGCTAAGGAGCACGGTCTTCCTGTTGCGATTAAAGCGGCACATGGTGGAGGCGGACGTGGATTAAAAGTTGCACGCACCATGGAGGAGATTCCAGAACTCTTTGACTCTGCAGTACGTGAGGCGATATCTGGATTTGGGCGTGGAGAGTGTTTTGTTGAGCGTTATTTAGATAAGCCCCGACACGTAGAAACCCAAGTTCTTGTCGATATGCATGGACATGCAGTTGTGGTTAGTACCCGCGACTGCTCCCTACAACGCCGCCATCAAAAGCTAGTCGAAGAAGCGCCTGCTCCCTTTTTAACCGATGCACAAAATGAAGAGCTCTATCGTTCTAGTAAAGCCATTATGAAAGAGGCGGGTTATATTGGTGCCGGAACGTGCGAATTTCTTATTGGCACAGATGGAACCATATCTTTCTTAGAAGTAAATACACGATTGCAAGTAGAGCACCCAGTCAGTGAAGAAGTTACCGGCATTGACTTGGTTCGCCAGCAATTCCGAATCGCTATGGGCGAATCACTTGGTTTTGATGATCCACTTATTCGAGGCCACTCGATTGAATTTAGAATTAATGGTGAAGATCCAGGACGATCATTCCTGCCTGCACCTGGGCGCATTACAGGTTGGGTCATACCAACTGGCCCTGGAGTAAGAGTTGATGCTGGATTTAGAAATGGCGACACCATTGGTGGAAACTTTGATTCACTGCTCGCAAAACTTATTGTTACTGGAGCAACTCGCCAAGAAGCTATAGAACGTGCACGGCGGGCCTTAGCTGAATTTACTATTGATGGTCTTGCTACTGCACTACCTTTTCACCAAGCCATTGTTGAAGATTCTGCATTTACAGAGCAATTTAAGGTCTATACGAGTTACATTGAAAATGAATTCGTTAATGAAATTCCTGCCTTTACTTTGACTGCGCCGGCCTTGCAGTCACACATGGCCCCTGAGCATCTGATTACTGAGGTCAATGGAAAGCGCTTCGAGATTCTGGTTCATGCGCCACAACCGATTGTTAAGCGCCATCGCGCTAAAGCCAGCATGACTGGTGCCTCTGGATCATCTGGCCTCACCAGCCCTATGCAAGGAACAGTGGTCAAGATTGCAGCAGAAGAAGGCACTCATGTTGAAGTCGGAGATTTAGTAATTGTGCTCGAAGCTATGAAGATGGAGCAGCCTTTAATGGCGCATAGAGCAGGTGCAATAACTAATCTCACTGCAGTCATTGGTGCCACAGTTTCAAGTGGAACCATTCTGTGTGACATTATTGATGCATGAGCGAACTCCTTTATACAGATCCAATAGCTGCGGCGACTCGTGCAGCATCAGAAATTGCAGAACGCACCGGTGTTCCCTCGCACGATGTGGCGCTAGTAATGGGCTCCGGCTGGGTCAGTGCAGTTGACGCTCTTGGCATGCCAGCCTACGAATGCAATGCAGAAGAACTAACTGGTTTTCTGCCTCCAACCGTAGTTGGACACTCAGGAAAAGTACGTTCGTATGAGATTGAAAGTAATGGTAAAAAAATTCGCGCCTTGGTATTTTTAGGGCGAACTCACCTCTATGAAGGCAAAGGTGTTGAACCCGTAGTACATAGTGTTCGAGTCGCAGTTAAGTCTGGTGCAAAAATAATAATTCTTACTAACGCCTGTGGTGGCATCAACACTTCATATAAAGTTGGTCAACCTGTATTAATTCGCGACCATATTTCTCTGACAGCAGTATCACCACTTTCTGGTGCAACTTTTGTTGATTTAACGGATTTGTATAGTAAAAGAATTCGCGACATTGTTAAACGGGAAGATGCCTCACTTGAAGAAGGTGTATATGTGCATTGGCGTGGTCCCACATATGAAACTCCCGCAGAAATCCTTATGATGCGAACTATGGGCGCCGACTTAGTGGGAATGTCAACGGTCCCAGAAGCAATCGCTGCACACGCACTCGGTGCTGAAGTTTTAGGCATATCGCTAGTAACAAATGCTGCCGCTGGAGTAACAGGTGAAAAACTCAACCATGAAGAAGTAATTGCCGCTGGTAAGGCTGCCGCAGATCGCATGGGCGCACTTCTCAAAGCAGTCATCCCAAAGTTATTCTAAGAACATGGATCTACGTACCCAAGCACAAGAGTGGATTGCAGATGATCCCGATCCACAAACTGCAGCTCAGCTCCAACAGTGGTTAGACACTAATAACGAGCATGAACTAGCAATCTCTTTTGCAGGCTTTCTACAGTTCGGAACAGCTGGCCTGCGTGGACCTGTGCGACCAGGTCCATCTGGAATGAACCGTGCAGTTGTCGGAAGAACTGCTGCAGGAATTGTGGCTTACATGCAAGAGCGCAATTTAACTTCAGTAGTAATTGGCCGCGATGCTAGACATGGCTCTGAAGATTTCACTTTTGAAACAGCTGAAATAATGAGTGGTGCTGGCATGGAGGTCTACGTACTTCCCCGTCCTTTGCCAACACCAGTATTGGCATTTGCAACTAATGAATTGAAGTGTGACGTCGGCATTATGGTTACTGCTAGCCATAATCCCCCACAAGATAATGGTTATAAAGTTTATTTAGGCGGCACCGCTGATGGAGTTATTTATCGCGGATCACAAATTATTTCACCAACCGATGAGTTCATCGCAGCCAAGATTGCAGCAGTGACCTCGTTGGCTGCACAGCCACGTGGCACCGAGTGGACAGTACTTGGTGAAGAAATTATCGAAAAATATATAGATATTTCTGCTGCCATTGCAACGCAACCAGGAAATCTCAAAATTGTTTACACCGCTATGCATGGTGTCGGTACTGAGACTTTGTTACGTGTATTCCACAAGGCTGGCTTTCAATCTCCAATATTGGTTGATGCTCAAGCACAACCAGATCCAGATTTTCCAACTGTAGCTTTTCCAAATCCTGAAGAGCCAGGGGCGATTGACCTAGCCTTAGAAACTGCTAGAAACTTTGATGCTGATTTAGTGATTGCTAATGATCCCGATGCTGATCGTTGTGCTGCAGCCATTAAAGATCCAATAACGGGATGGCGAATGCTGCGTGGCGATGAACTTGGAGTAATCCTAGGTGAATCAATTGCCCGCACAACCTCTCGAGGTATCTTTGCTAACTCCATCGTTTCATCATCGATTTTGAGCAAAATTGCACAGCACTATAAGCTCGAATTTAGAGAAACTCTCACTGGTTTTAAATGGTTAGCAAAGATTCCGGGCCTCACTTTCGGCTATGAAGAAGCACTTGGCTATTGTGTAGATTCAGATACGGTAAATGATAAAGATGGAATTTCTGCTGCAATCAAGTTAGCCCAGATTGCAACAGATTTAGCTGCACAAGGAAAAACTCTTCAAGATTTACTGGATGAGGTGTGGGAACGCCATGGCTTCCATGCAACTGAACAGATTTCAATTCGTCTGACTGATCTGTCAAAAGTCGGTGTTATTTTGAGTAAATTGCGAACTAATCCTCCGACTTCAATTGCAGGGCGCCATGTACTATCAATCGATGATCTGGCACAACCCACAGATGCACTACCGCCTACCGATGGCATTCGACTGTGGCTTCAAGGCGGAGTTCGAATCATCATTCGCCCTAGCGGAACTGAAGCAAAAATGAAGTGCTATGTCGAAGCCATTGAAAGTAATGCCACAATTGCACAAGAGGTACTCAACCAACTACGTGCACCATTAAAGGAAATACTCTCGTGAGTTTTTATGGACTAGTTGATGGCACTGATGCCTCATTGAAGCGTTATTTAGATGCACTTCCTGGCGTCGATCAAGTTGGTGCTGATGCGCGTGCGGCGATGTTAGCTACTCGAAGTATTAAAACCACGTCAAAGCGCTGGGCGATTGATACCGCAATTTCAATGGTGGATCTAACAACTTTAGAGGGCGCAGATACGGTCGGCAAAGTGCAAGCTCTGTGCGCTAAAGCAGTGCGGCCAGATCCTACGGACTTAACAATTCCTAGCGTTGGCGCGGTATGCGTTTACAACGACATGGTTGCAACTGCTCGTACTCACTTAGATTCAATCGGTGGCCACCATGTTGGAGTTGCTGCGGTTTCCACTGCTTTCCCATCAGGGCGAGCATCTATGGCAGTGAAGATTCAAGATACTCAAGATGCACTGAATGCCGGAGCATCTGAAATTGATATGGTCATTGATCGTGGTGCATTTCTTAGTGGCCAGTACATTGATGTCTTTAATGAGATTGTTGAAATCAAAGAGCTATGTGGTGATCGAGCACATCTGAAGGTAATTTTTGAGACTGGTGAACTAGTTACATATGACAATGTACGTAAAGCATCGTTTCTTGCGATGGCCGCAGGTGCTGATTTCATTAAGACATCTACGGGTAAAGTTGCCCCTGCAGCAACAGCCCCTGTTGTCTTAGTGATGCTGGAAGCTGTTCGTGACTTTTACTCCATGACTAAGACACGTATTGGGGTAAAGCCTGCAGGTGGAATCAGAAATACTAAAGATGCCATTAAGCAGTTGGTTTTAGTCAATGAAACCGCTGGGCCAGAATGGCTGACACCATCGCTGTTTCGGATTGGTGCCAGCGCCTTGCTCAATGATTTATTGATGCAACGCATGAAAATGGATGATGGCTACTACGCTAGTCCTGCCTACGTAACGATCGATTAATGGAGATGCCCGTGAGCTTTGACTATGCACCAGCCCCTGAATCGCGGGCAGTCGTATCGATTAAGCCTAAATACGGCCATTTCATTGCCGGTAAATTCGTAGCAGGCAGCAAGCACTTCCCCACCATTAATCCAGCGACAGAGGAAGTTTTAAGCCATATCGCTCTAGCCGGTAAAGCTGAGGTCGATGCCGCTGTGAAGGCCGCCCGCAAGGCATATACGACCACATGGTCAAAAATGAGCGGTAAAGAGCGTGGAAAATATTTGTTCCGAGTAGCTCGCATTATGCAAGAGCGTGCACGAGAGTTTGCCGTCCTTGAAACGCTAGATAACGGAAAACCAATCCGTGAATCACGTGATGTCGATGTTCCACTAGCAGCTGCACATTTTTTCTATCACGCAGGTTGGGCCGATAAATTAGAGTTTGCAGGACTTGGAACTTCCACTAAGCCACATGGCGTTGCTGGCCAAATTATTCCTTGGAACTTTCCACTACTTATGTTGGCATGGAAAGTCGCGCCAGCTCTTGCTGCTGGTAACACTGTTGTGCTGAAGCCTGCTGAAAGCACATCACTTACCGCATTATTATTTGCCGAAGTCTGCCAACAAGCAGAGCTGCCTGCAGGTGTTGTAAATATTGTTACAGGTGATGGATCAACTGGTGCATTGATAGTTAATCACCCAGGAATAGATAAAATCGCATTCACTGGTTCAACTGAGGTTGGCAAGATTATTGCCCGTGCAGTAGCACCAACACATAAAAGTGTAACTCTGGAGCTCGGCGGTAAAGCTGCCAATATCATCTTTGAAGATGCAGCTATCGATGAAGCAGTTGAGGGAATTGTTAATGGCATCTTCTTTAACCAAGGCCATGTTTGTTGCGCCGGCTCTCGTTTAATTCTTCAAGAGAGCGTTGCTGATGAGGTTTTAGAAAAATTAAAGTCTCGTATGGCAAAAATTCGCGTTGGTGATCCTATGGATAAAAACACTGACGTTGGTGCAATTAATAGTAAAGAGCAGTTAATCAAGATTACTGAACTCACAGCTGCTGGAGATGCCGAAGGTGCCCAGCGATGGAGTGCTCCTTGTGAACTTCCAACTAAGGGTTTCTGGTTTGCGCCGACTATTTTCACTGGTGTCACTCAAGCTCATCGCATTGCCCGCGAAGAGATCTTTGGTCCCGTGCTCTCAGTTCTCACCTTTAGAACACCACAAGAGGCCATAGATAAGGCAAATAACACGCCTTTTGGCCTCTCGGCTGGAGTTTGGAGTGAGAAAGGCTCTCGTATTTTATGGGCGACGCAACAGTTGCGCGCCGGAGTTGTATGGGCCAATACATTTAATAAGTTTGATCCGACGTCACCTTTTGGTGGATATAAGGAATCTGGCTGGGGTCGAGAAGGTGGACGACACGGCTTAAGTGCATATTTGAAGGGAGTCGGTCATGAGTAATCGTATAGATGTGAAAAAGACATATAAGTTGTTTATTAATGGAGCTTTTCCACGCACTGAATCTGGCCGCACCTATGAAGTGAAAAATGCTAAGGGTGTATTCGTTGCAAATCCCTGCTTAGCATCACGTAAAGATCTAAAGGATGCGGTAGTAGCAGCACGCGCTGCGCAACCTGGTTGGAATAAAGCAACGGCTTATAACAAGGGGCAGATTCTTTACCGGCTTGCCGAAATGCTTGAAGGTCGACGTGCGCAGTTTGTTGATGAAATAGCGTCAATAACTGGTGTAAGCAAAGTTAAGGCCGATAAAGAACTCAGCGACTCTGTTGACCGATTAGTTTGGTATGCAGGATGGTCAGACAAAATCTCTTCACTTTCTGGTGCACTTAATCCAGTTGCTGGCCCTTATTACAACTTTACAATTCCAGAGAGTATGGGAGTCATCGCAGCGATTGCGCCTGAAACCCCATCACTTTTGGGATTCATAGATGTGATTGCACCAATTATCGTATCTGGAAATACAGTTGTTGTGCTGGCGAGCACCAAGGCACCATTATCTGCCATGAGTTTTGCAGAAGTAATTGCAACTAGTGATGTCCCTGCGGGAGTCATTAATATTTTAACTGGCAAGAAAGATGAAATCGCGCCTTGGATGGCATCACATATGGACATCGATGGATTAGATATCACTGGTCTCGCCACTAAAAAGCATGCAGAGCTTCGCATAGCAGGGGCTGAAAACTTGAAGCGAATCTTCTCTTTTAAGTCACATGATCCAGCTCGCATTCTCGCCTTCATGGAGGCTAAGACGGTCTGGCACCCAATAGGGCTCTAAGACCAGCCTTTATCAATGGTTTTTAGCCACAACTGGCGCACAGCTTCGACATCTAGATCCATGACGACTCGAACTTTGGCTGAGTCTTCTAAATCTAAAGGCTCTAGCTCTTTAAGAAATGAATCGCGACGATCACAGATAGTTTGACCACGTGCGGGGCCTGATGAAGTATCAACTACAACATCAAACATCTCCGTAGTAAAAAGTTCAGGGTGAATCGCAGTTGCAACTGCTCCATAATCCCCCAGAGTGATTGGCGATACACCTAATCGTTCAATGAAGGCGTTAATAAGCGCTCCTCCAAATTGGGCAGAAGTTTGAGCTGATTGTACTAACCGGTTTGCTTCTTCGCGCGTGACCCCTGGTCGCATAAATACATCTAGGCCATACATCGTGATTGGTACTCCGCTTTGAAAGACTATCGCTGCAGCTTCTGGATCATGCCAAACATTAAACTCAGCAGCAGCCGTTGCATTACCCGCCGAAGCCGAACCACCCATTAATACAATTCTATGAAGTTTTTTAGCGGTCTCTGGAAAAGCGCGTAAGAAAAGTGCAACGTTTGTCAGTGGTGCCAATGGAACAAGCGTTACTGGGTCGACGGATTCTTCTATTAAGTCGCGAAGAAGCTCAACTGCAGAGCGTTTATCAATTCTGCGTTGTGACGGAGCTATTCCAAGATCTCCCATTCCATCTGCACCATGGACATATTCGGCGTACTTGGATTCACCCAATAGAGGTCGAACTGCGCCGCGTGCAACGGGAATATCTCCTGCGCCAGCAGCATCTAAAACTTTCAAAGTATTTGCGACAACTTGATCGACATTGGTGTTTCCATCGACACACGTGACCCCTAAAAGTCTGATCGCTGGGTGCATTGCAGCAAAAAGCACAGCAAATGCGTCATCTACTCCCGTATCGACATCCAAAATCATTGAAGTTTTATTCATACCCGATAGCCTAGCGTCATGAGTAAATCAGTTATAGCCATCGTTGGAAGTGCCACCATGGATCTAACGGCGTACACGGACACTGTGCCCGAGGCTGGCCAAACGCTACTGGGCAGGGATTTCACGACTGGTTTTGGCGGAAAAGGTGCAAATCAAGCTGTAATAGCTGCGCATTGTGGAGCTGATGTGTACTTTATTGGAACATTGGGGCGGGATTCATTCGGTGATGCAATCTCTGTAAATTTTTCAGCCGTTGGAATTAATACTGACTATCTAGAACGTAGTGATAGCCCATCTGGCGTTGCCCATATTTGGGTGGATGGGAATGGCGAAAATCGAATCATTATTGTTCCTGGTGCCAATCACGACATTGAGATTGCAAAAGTCGTGAGTGCAATCAGTGACATCCCCGAATTAGCAATTGTTATAGCCCAATGTGAAATCAAACAAGAAGTTACGATCGCCGCATTCGTGGCAGCTAAAGCTAGAGGCTGTATTACCATTTTAAATCCAGCACCTTTTGAAGAGCTAAGTCCGCAGTTGCTTGACGTAACTGATTGGTTGATCCCAAATGAAACTGAGTTTCAATCAATTACTCACACAAATGCTGACGACGATAGTAACCTGGCAAATTTTAGACCAGGTAAAAACTCAATTGTTACACTTGGATCTCAAGGAGCGGTGTTGATTGGTTCGGACCGAACGCTTACGCGTTCTAGTGCACCGAGCGTTCATGTCGAAGATACGACGGGAGCTGGGGATGCCTTTGTTGGAACGTTTGCGTATTGCTTAGCTAGTGGAATGCCATCAATTGATGCCCTAAAGTTTGGAATTAAAGTAGCTTCTTTAAGTGTTACACGAAAAGGCGCCCAATCCTCCTACCCTTCTCAGGCTGAGATTAAGACACTTTCATAGCCTCGTAGAACGAATGTAGGTCTACGAATCGGTTCACTAGATAACTCCATTGAAGGATATTTCTCCCACAGCGCCGGAAGTGAAACGCTCATTTCTAGGCGAGCAAGTGGTGCACCCAAACAGAAATGGATTCCTGCACCAAAACCAATATGCGGATTAGGATCTCGAGTTAAATCCATCTCACCGGCATCTGCGAACACTCCATTGTCACGATTAGCAGCTCCGATAAGGGCTGCAATCTTCTGTCCGGCCGCTATATCTACGCCGCCGATCTGTGTATCTTTCGTCGCCGTACGCTCAAATAGCTGCAAAGGCGCATCAAAACGCATGAACTCCTCCAGTGCGGTTTCGGTAATTGCACGAGGATTCTCTCGAAGGAGCCTGGCTTGGTCTGGCCGTTTTAGCGCAGCCACCATTCCATTTCCAAAAGCATTCACACTTGCCTCATGACCGGCATTTAACAAAAGGATGCATGTAGCAACTAATTCATGTGAGTTTAGCTTTTCACCGTTTTCTTCAACCATAGCTAAATCTGTAATTAAATCACTGCCGGGATTTTTCTTGCGATGCTCTGCTAAACCACGTACATAAGCAGCGAATTCACCAGCAGCTGCTTGAGCTTCTAATTGATACTGCTTAGATGGGTTAACCTCATACATTTTTACTATTGCTTGCGACCAAGGTCGTAGCAGATGCTCATCAGATTCTGGAAAGCCTAACAAGTCAGCGATAATCTTTACCGGTAATGGCTCTGCATAATCTGCAATTAAATCAAAGCTCTCTCCTGCTTTTACTTTCAGATCAATATCATCGAGTAACTGTTGAGTAATCCGTTCAATAGCAGGGCGCATATCTTCAATTTTCTGACGATTAAAAGCTTTGGCAACCAATGAACGTAAACGTGTGTGCTTGGGTGGTTCGCTATCTAAAATTGAATCTGAATGTAGCCAGTTAAAAGTTTCCCACTCAAAATCAGGTTTTTTATCTACAAATATTCGACCGAGGGATTTATTTCGAAAAACATCATTCGCATCGCCATGTACCGCAGCTAAAAACATATTCATGTCATTGTGCCAGACAGGTTTCCCCTGACTTCGCAGTTCTCCCAGATGCGAATAAGGATCAGCTACAAAAGCTGCGTCGTTAAAATCAATCATTATTCCGAAGAGATTTTCGCATAACCGGGCTTAATGATGCCTTCGATAATCTTTAGACGGTCAGGGTATGAGATAAATGCGCTCTTCATCGCGTTAATTGTGATGCGCTGTAGCTCGGCAAAATCCCAATTAAATGCCTTCACTGCTTCGCGCATCTCAAGACTCATCGATGTCTGACTCATGAGGCGATTATCGGTATTGAGAGTTACTCGAAAACGTAGACGGGCTAGAGCGCCAATAGGGTGCTCGGCGTAGCTTTTTGCCGCTCCAGTCTGCAGATTCGACGTCGGGCAAAGCTCCAATGGAATTCGTCGATCACGAACATAGGATGCCAATTGGCCTAGTTTGGGCTCTGGGCCAGAGAAATCAATGTCATCAATAATGCGAACACCATGGCCTAGACGCTCAGCACCACAGATTTGAATCGCTTCCCAGATAGATGGAATTCCATAGGCTTCACCAGCGTGAATCGTGTAATGCGCATCCTCTTTGCGTAGGTAATCAAAACTCTCTTTTTGATCACTTGGTGGAAATCCATCTTCAGGTCCCGCAATATCAAAACCAACAACACCTTGTCCTCGATATTTAACAACTAATTCGGCTACCTCTTGTGATTTTTTATTCTGACGCATTCCGCACAACAGAGAAAAGACTGAGATTGTAAAACCCTCGGCGGCAGCATCTGCCATACCTAATCGGTATCCCTCAATAGTCGCTTCGACAACATCAGACATAGTAAGGCCTTGTTCAGTAAAGAGCTCTGGTGCTCCACGGACTTCGGCATAAACAACACCGTCGCGTGCAAGATCAAGTGCGCACTCACGAGCCACGCGAATAATATCTTCACGGCGTTGCATGACCGCAATGGTGTGTGAAAAAGTCTCCAAATAACGTACAAGTGAGCCCGAATCACATGATTCACGGAACCACGTTGCTAACTCTTCAGCATCATGAGTGGGCAACGCTGTATACCCAATCTCTTTAGCTATATCAATAATTGTTTGTGGGCGCAGACCACCATCTAAATGGTCATGGAGCAATACTTTAGGAAGTCGCTTAATCTGATCCTCTGATGGAATGCTGGTCATAGCCATGGCGTGTGCCCCTTAATCAATAATTCGTTCTACTACTAATGGCAATCTATCAATTTTTCCATTCGCAGGTAGTTCGCCGATAGTGACGCTATCAATAAGGGCTTCCTGTGCTCGAACAAAAGCCGCCGGTGTATCTGTATGTAAAGTAAATAATGGCGCTCCAGCTTTAATAATGTCACCTGGTTTAGCGTGAATTTCAATGCCCGCACCGGCTTGGACTGCTTCGCCCTGGCGAGTACGTCCAGCACCAAGGCGCCATGCTGCAAGGCCAACGGCCATAGCATCCATCGCTAGAACAGTTCCAGAGCTTTGTGCGGTCACAACAATATTTTCCTTGGCTACGGGAAGCGTGGCATCTGGATCTCCACCTTGCGCACTAATCATTCGGCGCCATACATCCATAGCTTTGCCATTCTTTAGCGCATCGGCCGGATCCATTCCATTGATGCCGGCTATTTCTAACATTTCGCGTGCAAGTAAAACCGTCAGCTCAACAATGTCAGAAGGCCCACCGCCTGCAAGAACTTCAACAGACTCACGAACTTCTAAAGCATTGCCGGCAGTCAAACCAAGTGGAACATCCATCGCAGTGACTAGAGCTAAGGTTTTTACACCGGCACGTTTTCCTAGACCCACCATCACGTGGGCTAATTCAGCCGCCTTAGCTGGATCACTCATAAATGCGCCTGCACCGGTTTTAACATCGAGTACTAAAGCGCTCGTACCCTCAGCAATCTTTTTGCTCATGATTGATGATGCAATAAGAGGAATTGCTTCTACGGTTGCAGTCACATCTCGTAATGCATATAGTTTTTTATCTGCGGGTGCTAAGCCTGCTCCTGCTGCGCAAATAACTGCGCCTACATCTTGTAAAACTTTTAACATCTCATCATTAGATAGCGATGCGCGCCACCCTGGAATCGACTCTAACTTATCGAGAGTTCCACCCGTATGCCCTAAACCGCGACCCGATAACTGTGGAACTGCGGCGCCACATGCTGCAACTAACGGAGCTAAAGGTAATGTTATTTTGTCACCGACTCCCCCCGTTGAATGTTTATCTACTGTTGGGCGAGAAAGTGCTGACCAGTTCATGCGTTCACCACTGCTGATCATGGCGTCGGTCCAACGTGAGATTTCCCGTGACTCCATACCGTTGAGCAAAATCGCCATCAATAGCGCTGACATCTGTTCGTCAGCTACGGCACCCCGTGTGTAAGCATCAATAATCCAGTCGATTTGCGGATCACTGAGTGAGTGCCGATCTCGCTTAGCGGCGATAATTTCAGTTGCAGAGAAGGCTTCTATCGATGACATTTACCGCTCGTTACGGTCTAAATCATCTGGACCAAAGGCCCATGGCAACATAGTGGCCATAGTCTGTGCCCCATCATCAGTCATTAAGAGTGCATTAGCTCCACCGTGTTCGAATAATAATTGTCGGCATCGACCACATGGTGCTAAATAATTTCCCTGTCCATCGACGCAGAGAATGGCGACTAAACGTCCACCGCCAGTTGCAATTAGGTTTGATACAAGTCCACATTCAGCGCAAAGCCCTAAACCATAACTGGCATTTTCAACATTACATCCCGAAACTATTCGACCATCATTGACTAGCGCTGCAACGCCAACTGGAAATTTTGAATAAGGAGCATAAGCGGTTTTCATTGCAGCAATTGCTGAACTGCGTAGCTGCTCCCAATTAATCTCGCTCATCGCAAACCACCGCGGCGATATGGAATACCGTCGGCGGCAGGCATCCGTAATCGTTGCGATGCAACCGCCATTACCAGAAGAGTTGTGATGTAAGGAGTCATTGTTACCAACTGTCCTGGGAGTTCATCCACGGCTAAGAAATACCACAGTGATAATCCAGCAAAGCCTAGAGTTAGGGCCGCTTTGCGCAACTTGCCTTTACGAAGATCTCGTACAACTAAAAACAGTAAAATTATTACAACTAATAGAATCAAAGCGTGAATCGATGCTGAGTCTCGCAGTTGCAGAGCGTCGGCAAAACCAAAGAGACCCGCACCCATCAAAATTCCTCCTGGTCGATAATTACCAAAGAGAAGTGCGGCAAGACCAATGTAGCCACGACCCGCCACTTGATTTTCTTGATAGTGATTTGCCGCCACAATTGCTAAGAAACCTCCACCAAGCCCGGCGAGTGCTCCTGAAATCATTACTCCGGCATACTTCATTGCATAGACATTGACACCAAGAGATTCAGCGGCAGTCGGTGCCTCCCCTGCACTTCGCAGACGAAGCCCAAATGAAGTCTTCCACAATACAAAAACAGAGAGTGGAACAAAGATAATTGCGATAAGTGTGACGTAGGAAAGATCCCCCGTCAGACCACGCAGAATTGCAGCTAAGTCGGAGATAAAAAACCAGTGTTTTTCAGCTATAGCGCTAAGTAAATCAGGGCTCTTCCAGCCAAAATAGGTTCCGCCCGATAATACAGGCAGACCATTCAAGCCAATTGAAGTTACATCTGGTGATTGTGATGGTCCAAGCCATGTGCCGCTCTTATACAAGATAGTAGACATGTATCGCACAAGCCCAGCAGCAATAATATTAATTGCTACACCTGATACGACATGGTCAACGCCAAAAGTAACTGTCGCTATTGCGTGAAGGAGAGCGCCAGTGGCACCAAATAAGACCGCAGCAAGTAAGCCGACCCAGGGGCCATGTTGAGTGCCGATCATTCCTCCGGCCCACGCACCCATGATCATCATTCCCTCTAAGCCGATGTTAACAACACCTGCGCGTTCAGAGAAAAGTCCACCGAGTCCGGCTAAAACGATTGGCACAGAGAGTAGTAATGCAGCAGATGCAGTGCCTACGCTTGTTAAGTCTGTCGCACCAGTTATTTGGCGAACAATCGACAAGATTAAAACAACAGCCAAAGCATTAACAACAATCTTTGGGAATTTCATCAACTTCATACTTGAACCGCCTTTGCAAGTTCTTTACTC
This sequence comes from Actinomycetota bacterium, assembly GCA_009701185.1. Lineage (GTDB taxonomy): Bacteria > Actinomycetota > Actinomycetes > Nanopelagicales > Nanopelagicaceae > Planktophila. The sequence continues at coordinate 104,026 of WLKQ01000001.1, forward strand.
TGCAGCGTGAGTTTGTATCGGCGAAGAACTTCATAAGCGATAACTGAGGACAAGAGAATCGACCCTTGCATAATCACATAAGTCTCGGGTGCAATATCAATGAGCTCCAAAGAACGTGAGCTGACTTCTAGGAACCCAAAGAGCAGTGCGCTGATTGCCATACCAACTGCATTATTTCGACCCAAGAGAGCTACGGCGATTGCAGAGAAACCAATACCTGTTCGAAAGCCCATATTAAATGCATGAGTTTCACCTAAGACTGCGGGTAAACCAGCCAAACCTGCAATAGCACCTGAAGCTGCAAGGGCCACAAATGTCATGCGCTTTGAATTAACTCCACTGACTCGTGCAGCAATTGGATTTGCACCAGATGCGCGAAGCTCAAAACCAAAGCGGGTGCGATTGATAACAAACCAAAAGACTATGCCTAAAACGATGGCAAAAATAAGCATTCCATGGACTCCGCCACCGGGTTGATCCTCGATGCCTAACTTATTAAGTAACGGCATTAAATCAGGTATCTGGCCTGATGCAGGCAGCGTCTTGGTTGATAAGTTGTTTGAATTTGTTGTGGTATCTACAAAGTAATTGGCAAGTAAATATGAGGACAGTCCGCCGGCCAAACTATTGAGCATAATTGTGGAGATAACTTCACTCACACCGCGCTTAACTTTTAAATAACCCGCGATTGCCGCCCAGAGTCCGCCAACGCTCATTGCAATAATCATGATGATGAGAACATGAAGTACTGGTGGTAGAACAAACATGGCACCAAAGTAGGCACCAAATAGAGCGCCTAAACGTAACTGACCTTCAACACCGATATTAAATAAACCTGCACGAAAAGTAATTGCTATCGCGATTGCTGCTATGTAATACGGCGTGGCTGTATTAAGCGCCTGCATCAAAGATCCCGACTCGGTTCCAAAATCCCACATGGTCTTATAAGCATCCATAGGTGACTTATGGGTTGCGAGTACAGCCAAGCTAGAGATGACTATTGATACAACTGCTGCTGCAAGCGGTGCTGCTGTAGCTAATAAAAAAGTCGAAAGTTTAAATTTTCTCACGCTGCACCAGTCATTGCTGAGCCAAGTTGTTCAGGTGATGTTTTAGCAGGGTCGATCTCTGCCGTGATGACTCCACGCAACATAACAAGAAGGCGATCTGACATTCCAATGAGCTCTTCAAGGTCGGCTGAAATGAGCACAATCGCCATTCCCTTTTCGCGAGCTCTGCGCAGCTCTTCCCAAATGGCACCTTGTGCACCGACGTCAACGCCACGTGTTGGATGAGATGCCACAAGAAGTGCTGGGGCTTTGCTCATTTCTCGTCCAACTATAAATTTCTGCTGATTTCCGCCAGACAACGCTGCAGCCAAGGTTTCTGGGCCAGGTGCGCGTACATCGAACTCTTCCATAATTCGTTGCGTATCGGCGATAGTGGATTTCTTATCTAAAACAAAACCGCGCATGACAGGCTTACTTCGTTGATGTCCCAGAATTCGGTTCTCCCACAATGGTGAGTTCATCATTAACCCTTGACGCTGGCGATCTTCAGGGATGAAACCAATACCAAGATCGTGGCGATGAGCCACACTGGCGTGGTCTATTGACGCGCCATTAAATGAGATTGAGCCGGTGTATTCGCGTAGACCTAAAATTGCCTCTACAAGTTCTGCCTGGCCATTACCTTCAACGCCTGCAATTCCAATGACTTCACCGGCATGTAAGTTAAATGAAATATTTGAAATCAGGTCACGACTTCCGGTGGCTGTTGGAATCGAAACATTATCGAGTGCCAGAGTGATTTGATCGCGACGAGTGACGCCGTGTGTCGTTGGTTGCGGTAGTTCGCTACCTACCATCAGCTCTGCAAGCTGGCGAGCAGTAACATCTTTTGATTTTACTTCTGCCACAGTAGAACCTTGGCGCACTACTGTGACATCGTCGGCGACTCGTAAAACTTCATCTAACTTGTGTGAGATAAAAATGATTGCCATTCCTTGAGCTCGTAAACCCTTGAGTGCAGTAAAAAGATCGTCGACTTCTTGTGGCACTAGTACTGCAGTTGGTTCATCAAAGATAAGGATGCGAGCACCACGATAAAGAACTTTTAAAATCTCTACACGTTGACGCTGACCAACACCAAGCTCTTCCACCAAAATATCTGGATCAATCTCTAATCCATATTGCGCAGCCATCTCAACAATCGTTGCTCGGGCTTTTTTGAAATCGATAGTTACACCCTGAGTAGGTTCTGAGCCTAAAATTATATTTTCAAGAACGGTGAAGTTATCGGCCAACATAAAGTGCTGGTGCACCATTCCAATACTTGCATCGATTGCATCATTAGGATTCTTAAAATGAACTTCTTTTCCATTTACTAAAATCTCCCCGCTATCGGGGCGCTGCATTCCATACAAAATCTTCATCACGGTAGATTTGCCTGCACCATTTTCACCGACTAATGCATGAACTGTTCCTGTTTCTACGCTCATAGAGACATCCTTATTGGCGATGACTCCTGGGAAGCGCTTAGAGATGTGCCGCAGTTCTACCGCTACCGACACAGTGACTCTCCTTTGAGCTAGTTACTTGGTTTATGAAAACATTTGGCCCGACAAGTGAAGATTACACTCCATTGCCGGGCCAAACGCCACTACTTAAAGCCGATTATGGCTTTGTTGGAACCACAATCTTGCCTGACTTGATTGCAGCTGCGGCCTTATCGATCTGGGCCTTGTACTTATTGATATAACCACCTGAGTATGAAACGCCAACTCCGCCAAGTGTTAGATCATAATGACGACCGTAGATGCCAGCCTTCTCATCTAGAACATCGTTCACAGATGAACCAGCTACTGCAGTTGCAATAACATCGTAAACAGCTGTATCAACACGCTTGATCATTGATGTAAGCATGTTCTTCTGCTCAGCCTCAGAAGCTGTTAGGTACTGATCAGAGTCAACTCCGATAGTCCATACCTTCTTGCCTGCTGCTGCTGCATCAGTTGCTGCTGCAAAGTTACCTGCACCAGAACCGCCAGCTGCTGAGTAAATAACATCTGTACCCTTATCGATCATGCCCTTTGCAATAACCTTTGCCTTAGCTGGGTCATTGAAGCCAGAGAAATCTGGGAACTCTGTTACATACTTGACATCTACTTTTGCTTTCTTATTTGTTGCCTTAACACCAGCAACGAAGCCTGCTTCAAACTTCTGTAGTAGAGGAATACGAACTCCACCAATGTAACCGACCTTATTTGACTTTGTTGCAAGTGCTGCTGCAACGCCAGCAAGGTATGAGCCCTGCTCTTCAGCGAATACAAGACCAGCTACGTTAAGAAGATCTACTGATGCATCATCGATGATTCCGAACTGAACGTTTGGATAGTCAGAGGCTACAGCCTTAATTGGACCGGCATATAGGAAACCAACTGCGATGATTGGGTTGTATCCAGCCTTTGCCAACAAGCGAAGCTTGTCTGTGCGCTCTGAATCTGAACCAGTTGTGACAGTTACTTCTTTAGCAGTAACGCCAAACTTCTTCTTTGCTGCATCAAGACCGGCTGCTGCTGAGTCGTTGAATGACTTGTCGCCACGTCCACCGATGTCATAAGCAAGGCCTACTTTTACCTTTGATGCTGCTGTTGCTGATGGCGCAACAAATGCAGTTACTGCAAGAGCTGCTGCAGCTAGTGCTGCTACGAGACGAAATATCTTCTTCAATTTTCCTCCAAATGGTCTTTGATATGTACTGAAAAGCACATATAAAAGGTTGATGTGTAATAGTGAGCCTAGTGTTTGAGCCTATAAAAACTCAAGGACTAGACCACATTTTCGATGTCATTGAGATAACATCTGTGAAACCCTCAAGCCGACCTTGATAGTTGGAGGCGCTTTAGAGGACTAGGCCCAGGCTCTTATAGGCCATATTCAGGGTCACGGAGGCGGTTTTTTTAGCCTTTTCAGAGCCTGCATGCAGCATCTGAATTAACTGCTCCTCATTCTCTAGAAGCTCCAGCGCCCTCGCGCGAATTGGTCGCAGATATTCAACGACTACATCGGCAACTGAGCCTTTAAAGTCGCCGTAACCCTTACCTGCAAACTCTGCCTCTAATGATGCAATCGACTGGCCTGATAAAGCGCTATGAATCGTCAAGAGATTACTAATGCCTGGCTTTTCTTTTTCATCGAATCGAACTTCACGGCCAGCATCAGTTGTTGCACTCTTAATCTTTTTAGCGTTGGCTTCTGGCGTATCCATAATCTCAATAACACCAGCAACCGAGCCCGATGATTTGCTCATCTTTGAAGTTGGCTCTTGCAAATCATTAATCTTTGCTGCGGTCTTTAAAATGTACCCGCTCGGCTCAGTAAAAACCTGTCCGTAACGCGTATTGAAGCGGCCCGCTAGATCGCGCGTGAGTTCAATATGTTGGCGTTGATCTTCTCCCACTGGAACTAAATCTGCTTGATACAACAAAATATCGGCGGCCTGCAACATGGGATAGGTAAATAATGCAACACGAGCACTATCGGCACCAGACTTTGAAGACTTATCTTTGAACTGCGTCATACGACTCGCTTCGCCAAAACCAGCAAGACACTCCATCAACCAGCCCAATTGATTGTGCTGCGGAACTTGCGATTGAACAAAGAGCGTAGATTTTTCTGGTGAAATCCCGAGTGCTAATAACTGCGCAGCCGAAGCCAACGTGCGTTTGCGTAGAAGTGCTGGCTCGGTCTCTGCGCTCAATGCATGCAGATCAACAATGCAGTAAAAAGCATCATGTCCATCTTGTAGCTCTACCCACTGCTTGAGTGCGCCTAAGTAGTTGCCTAGATGAAACGAATCACTGGTGGGTTGTATGCCCGATAGAACTCGCTTCATGCTCATGGTGTGATTCTTTCACACATCATGCAGTTCGAGAGATAAGTAGTTGGCCCGCGCGCTTGCCCTCCATGGACAACACCGTAATTCGTAGGCCATTCAGGTTAACAACATCGTGTTCGCGCGGAATTCGTCCTAAATAGTGCATAACAAAGCCACTCGCAGTCTCATAGGGACCATCGGGAATCTGCAGCTGCGTTTGTTCGATCAAATCCTCAATCGAAATCAAGCCATCAACTTCAAAATCGCCCGTGCGGGCCTCTAGGTTAACTTCGGCTTCCTCATCATCATATTCATCACGAATATCTCCGATAAGGCACTCCACTAAATCTTCCAATGTGATGATGCCGTCAGTACCGCCGTATTCATCTAAAACAATTGCAAGGTGTTGACCCTGCATACGCATCTCAGTCAACGCCGGTAGCACACCTTTTGTGCCAGGCAAAAACATAATGTTGCGAACGAGTTCAACAATCTTGGTTGATTTGCTGGCAAGTGATGTATCTAGTAAATCTCGTACGTGAATAAAACCTACAACTTCATCTGATGATCCTCGAACAACTGGATAACGCGAATGTGCTTTATCAACGGCTAATTCAATAGCTTTACCTACCGATAATGTTGCATCCATAAAATCAACTTCGGTGCGCGGCACCATTACTTCATGCACTTGTCGTTCGGATGCATTGAATACTTCTTCAACAATGTCGCGCTCTTCTTCCGTCAATGCAGCGTGACCGGCTACTAGATCAAGTAGCTCTTCTTCACTCATTGCACTGCGCTGCTCTTTAGGATCCACGCCAAAGGCGCGGACGACAAAATCCGTTGACTTAGATAGAAGCCAAATTACGGGGCGAAAAACTTTTGCAATAAGATCGATAATTCCAGCCGAAGCTAAAGAGATTTGTTCCGAGCGAAATAGTGCCAAGCGTTTTGGAACAAGCTCGCCAAAGACCAATGAGAAATATGCGATAACGAGTGTCACACCAATAATCGACAGAGTTGTACTTGCGCCGTGGGAAAGGCCTTGATCTTCTAGCCAAGGAATTACATATCCGCCGAGTTTTTCAGCGCCTAGAGCGGCCGATAAAAATCCACAGACTGTTACGCCCACTTGGGCGGCAGCTAAAAAGCGGTTGGGGTTTTCAGCTAACTTAGCAACGCGAGCGCCGGGTTTTCCACGGGTTGCTAGCTGGCGGACTTGGCTATCACGCAATGAGATCAGGGCTATTTCGGCGGCAACAAAAAGGGCTGCAGTCAGGATGAGGGCTGCAACGATGCCTAAATCTACAAACAGTGAACTGAGCGAGTGTGACTCCATTAGGTGGCCAACTATACGGTACCCCCAGAAGCCTGGCCTTTGCATATTGCACCTTTACGCGTAATCTTGCCGCGTTGGCCCACCCGGGCCATCACCTTCATCCACGGACCGTCGGGCACGTACCTGCCCGGAGAAGGAGAGCAATCTCATGGCATCAGTAGTTTTCGAAGCCGCATCACGTATCTAC
>WLKQ01000010.1 GCA_009701185.1 Actinomycetota bacterium
ATCGCCCGATAGGTAGCTGCAGGGCGCACAACAAATGTTCCTAGCTGCAGAAAAAGAGCATGTGCTAATAATGCATAGGGCCAGTTAGCCTTTTTAAGCTTCATCGAACCTATTTCGACTGAGAATAGTTATTACGCACACTCAATGCAGCTTGATGGCCTGCGGTTCTGCCCAACACTGTTCCGGCAGTTAATCCCGCACCTGAAGGTGATGAGTAGTAGAAAATTCCGCCGACTAGCTCACCGGCAGCAAATAAGCCCTGGATCGGCCGGTTTTGAGTATCAATGATCTGCGCTTTTTCATCGACGTGTACGCCACCAAAAGTAAAAGTTAATCCGGTGGTTACCGGAAACGCAACATAAGGCGCTTCATCAATTCTATTAGCCCAGTTAGATTTCTTAGGTATTAAACCGATAGTTGACTTTCCATCTTTGCAATTTGGATCAAAGGTTTTTGATTCATCAACAGATACATTGAAATTGGCAATTGTGTGCGCCAAGATAATCGGGTCTAAATCCAATTTCTTAGCTAACTCTTCTACACTTTGGGCAGTTATTTTAGAAACCTGCCGGCCGTTGTAGTTTGGGTCGAGAATATCTAGAACTTTTGAATCAAAGATCTGATATGCCATCGAGTCGGGTTGACGCATAATCTCGGTTCCGATTTTTCCATAGGTGATTGCTGAGTAATCAACACCCTCATCTAGGAAACGTTCTGCATTCTTATTGACCATTATTCCCATGGTGTAAGCGTTTCTCGAAAACTCGTTTCCTCTATTTCTATCACCGCTTGTTGGCGCACTCGCATCCCATGCAACAGCATGACTGCCACTCCAATGTCCAGAGGATTTTGCACCAAAGGCAAGAGCCATATCGATTCCATCGCCAAGGTTATATTCGCTGCCACGCAACTTAGCTAAATCCCATCCAGGACCAAGATATCGAGTGCGCTTTTCAGCACTTGCACCAAAACCACCGCTTGCTAAGACAACTGAGTGTGCATTGATATCGAGGATTTCTCCTTTTGAGTTTCTAACTTTGACTCCAGTGACGCATGAACCAGGGATACCTAAAAGCTCTATTGCTCTTGTTTGATAGCTAATTTCAATTCCAGTTTTTTCTACATTTTCAAAGAGTTTTTCTACAAGTCCGGCTCCGCCACCACTTACCGCAATTGAACCGCCACCTACTTGGTAACGCTTGTTATGCTTTAAACCTTGCTTACTAAAAGTAAAAACTAATCGAATCCCTTTAGCGTGCAACCACTCCATGGCCTTTCTTGACTCTTTTACAACAAGGGAAGTGAGCTCGGGGTCACCCCGATACTCAGTAATAGAGGCCATATCGTCAAAAAACTCATTGTCGGGATATCTCAGTACATCAAAATCCTCTTTGCCGGTTAGTGCTAGCTCTGGAAATGTACTTCCCAGATCTTCTGCCCCATCATGAGTAAATCTCATCCATCCTCCAGAGAAGAATGAGTTTCCTCCACGAGCTGATTTTGGTGCACTTTCAAGAATCAAAACCTTTGCACCATTTTCGTGCGCCATTAACGCTGCACAGAGTGCGGCATTGCCTGCACCGACAACTATGACGTCATATTGCATGGTGATTAGTTTCTCGGAACATCATTCGGAGGCGATGTTGCAACGATAAACACTAAATCTTCATCTCCAGTGTTTTCAACTCCATGATTTATTGTTGGGGGCACAAACATAGTGAAACCAGGACCCACAATTGTTTTCTCATCTCCGTACCAGACGGTGCCGGTACCAGAGATAAAATAGAAAATCTGCTCAGCAATCTCATGTGTGTGTTGCTCTACTAATCCCTTAATTGGATAACGAGAAATGCGGAAATCAAAGTACTTACTACCCTCATTTTCTTCATTAACAAGATACTTTGAAAAACCACCAAAGTGTCCTGGCGGTTCATTCCACGGTAAGCCTCTGCTATCAACGACGCTCATATCTCATCCAATCTATCTAGTAATGACGTAGGACTCTTAAAGAATTCCGGCAGAAGGTCCGAGCTTTAATCCAAGAAACTTCCATTCGGTCATCTCTTCAATTGCATACTGAACGCCTTCGCGCCCAACTCCGCTCATCTTCATTCCACCAAATGGGTAATTATCCTGGCGATATCTAGAAGAATCATTGATCCAAATAGCTCCCGCATCGATATCTCGACCAAAGCGGAAAGCTGCTCTTAGGTCATTAGTAAAGACTCCAGCCTGTAAACCAAAGACTGAAGAATTAACCCGTTCAATTACATCGTCATCTTCGGTAAAAGTTTGCAATACCGCGATAGGTGAGAAAACCTCACTGCTAGAAATGGTGACGTTTTCTGGAACGTTCGACAACAAGGTTGGCTTAATAGTTCTGGCAACTGCTACCCCACCAGTCAGCACTTTTGCACCCGCTGCAACAGCTTCTTCAATCCACCCGAGTACTCGCTGTACTTGAGTTTGCGACACCATGGGTCCAATTTCAACTGCAGGATCCATCGGATCGCCGATTTTCATCGCTTCAGCTGCCTCAACAAAGAGTTTGGTGAACTCTTTTTCAATTGAAGCATGCACAAATATTCTCTGTGCAGATATACATGCCTGACCTGATGATAAATAGGCAGATGTGGCAAGACTTTTGGCTGCTGCCGGAACATCGGCATCTGCTCGAACTACGTTAGCTGCGCTTGAACCTAACTCAAGCACAACTTTTTTAATTCCGGCTGCCTTTATGACTGCCAAGCCGGCAGGCACGCCACCAGTAATGCTGATCATTCGAACTCTTTGGTCGCGAACCAACGGTTCAATAGCCTCTTCGACCTCTCCGATTACTACATTGAAAGCACCATCGGGTAAACCAGCTCGCTTAAATGCTGCGGCTAACCACAGGGCAGATATTGGAGTTTGATCTGATGGTTTGAGAACTACAGTATTTCCAGCTGCAAATGCTGGACCAATTTTATTAATGGTTAAGTTAACTGGCGAGTTAGAAGGAGCAATTGCAACAATAACTCCAACGGGAACGCGGTTTGCAATTCCAGTTCGATTGACTCCACTTTCAACAATGTCCATCGGGATTACTTGTCCTTGTTGAACCATCGTGTAATCAGCTGCAAGCTCTAGCAACGTTGATGCACGTCCAATCTCACGTGTTGCATCTCGAATTGGCTTGCCAGCTTCACCGACAACTATCTCGATTAACTCTTTTGCGCCATCTCTAATCTCTTGAGCTGCACGACGTAGAATTTGGGCTCGCTCATAGGCGGGCATAGTGCGCATAACATTCTTAAATGTCGCCGAAGCCGATGCAATTGCATCATCAGCATCTTTGCCGGAAGCCATTGAAAATGTTGCAAGCGTTAGCCCATTAAATGGGTTTACGACATCGAGTGTTTTACCACTGGCACCTGGCCGCTCTTGGCCATTAATCCAAATACCACGCTGTGAAACTATTGTTTTCATTCTTATTCCACTTCTGGGAGTGGATATGCTCCACGAGCAGTCATTGGAACATAAGTATCGCGACGAACTTCTACATCTAATAAGTAAGGAACTCCCGCGGCAAATGCACGAGCAAGTGCTGCTGGTAGATCCTTAGATGAAAGAACGCGCTCAGCCTTTAGCCCGCATGCGTTTGCTACTGCGGCGAAATCTAACTTATAAGGCTCACCATTAGGGAGTGTGAAGCGAGTAAAGAAGCTTTGGTTTGGTCCAAATCGACGAGCTTGTGGACCATCTACAGATGCCCATGCGTAGTCATTTGCAACGATGTAAACAATTGGTAAACCAAGTTCAACAATTGTTGGATAGATATGCAAACTCATTGACATGCTGCCATCACCAGTAATAATTGCAACGCGCTTATCTGGTGCTGCAAGTTGAGCGCCTGCAACTCCACAAGGGCCAAAGCCCATAGAGGCTCCGCCAAGGCTTGTTACAAAAGTATCTGGACCATATGTTGGGAACTGTTGAATAATCCACTTTTGTGAATTTCCAACATCGGTCATCATAATTCCATCTTTTGGAAGCGCTTTTCTAATCTCTTGTGTCAAATACCCTGGCTCAATCGGATCAGATTCAGAGTTGAATGAATTCGCAACTTCAGCTTTCCATGACTCTTTAACTTCTTTAAGTGAGCTCCACCAATCAGCACGCGCAGACTTTGCATCTCCAGATGCTTGGGCAAGAGTAAGTAAGTCTTCAAGAACTGCCGCTACATCGCCTACGATTCCTTCTGCTACTGGATAGAAACGTGCAATCTCAACAGGATCGATATCGACGTGAATGAGTTTTGTCGTTGGAATCGATAGAACTGCGCCATCTGTAAATCCAGCAGTATCAGTCTCTGACAAGCGAGTTCCTAATGCCAAAATCACATCAGCGCTTCGAAGTGCATGGTTAGCAACAGTTGTTCCAACCCATCCACTGACACCTAATGAGAGTGAATGCTCATCTGGAATAGAGCTCTTACCCATAGATGTAGTTGCTACTGGAATATTCATTGACTCGGCAAAGGCAATAAGGGCTGCACTTGCTTGGCCGCGATTTGTGCCACCACCGGCCAAAATTACCGGCTGTTTAGCTGATTTTAAGAGTTCAAAGGCACGTGCAGTTGCTTGTGCATCACCGCGTGTTCGTGAATTTGGAACAAAGTTAAATACATCATCTGGAAACTCAACGTCAGCCTTTTGCGTAAAGGCTTCTTGCGTAATATCAATATGGACAGGACCTGGGCGACCACTGACCGCTTCTTTATAAGCTTTAAGAAGTACTTCAAGTAGCTTCTCTGGCTTGTTGACTGTCCATGAGCGCTTGACGCTACCGCGGAAAATATCTGCAGTGCCAGCATCACGAGAATGAGTTAACTCTTGGAAAGCACCGCGACCTTGAGTTTTAGTCCAAGCATCTCCAGTAATGACGATCATTGCTGAAGAATCCAGCATCGCATTCATCACTCCAGTAAGAGTGTTAGCTGCACCAACGCTGTTGTGAGCTACAACGACCATTGGCTTGTGCGAAATTCTAAAGTAGGCATCTGCAATATAACCAGATGTCTCTTCATTGCGAACCATAATCGCGCGAATGCGATCCTGACGAAGACGGAGAGCGTCAAGAAGATCCAGAACAGTGTGGCCAGGCACGCCAATCACATACTCAATTCCTAAACGGATTAATGACTCAGCAACAATATCGGCGCCTCTTAGTTTCTGCATTTTCTTCCCTCTCGATTATCGCTTAAGCAGAATTTGCTTAGTCGAATTCAATGAATCTTCTCTTTCTTCAGAATTGATTCGCGAATTTGTGACATGTTTACGCATCGCGTCTACTGCCCCTTGTACATCTCTCCGCAACATTGCATTGAGAATTGCTACGTGCTCGGCATAGGCCTCACGGGCTCGGGCTGGCATGAAGCCAGACTTACTTCGCGAAAGCCTTAACTTGGCATTGACTTGGCTGGCATGCTCTGAAAGCAGAGGATTATCAGCCAATTCAAAGATTTTTTCGTGGAAATCTAGATCCACGGGATAACGGCCACCGTGCTCCACGATCGAGGTCTGCGTGATGGTGAGCATTCCCTGCAGCGCAAGTAGGCGTTCCACAGGGGCTTTTTCAGTTGCCAGTCGAACGGCATGAACTTCTAGTGCTTCACGAACTTCATAGCACTTTGTAATCTCTTCTCGGCTCAATTTTGTAACAAAGGCACCTCGGTTAGGAATAATTGAAATTAAACCCTCTTTAACTAATCGCTGGAAAGCCTCTCGGATAGTTGTACGGCTAACGCCTAATTCATTAGATAAAGCGGTATCACTAATTCGCTCACCTGAAACATAAAATCCATCCACAATGAGTCTGCGCAATGAGTTCTCTGTGTAATCAATCGCCTCAGCTCCGGAGACTTTCACTAGATGTCTTTCAGACATAATAAGTCTCTCCCCTCACTTGACACCCGCTAGGAGTTCTTTAGGAACATGCACAACGCCATCCATAATTGCTCGTGCAGTTCGCACAACTGAGACTTTTGAAACTTGATCCATCTTGCCATCTATGTGATGGACAACTGTTTGCATTACTCCAGAAGGATGACCTAAGCGAACTTCGGTGCTTCCAGATGCTGATGCTTTAAGAGACATCATTTCGGCAACCACGGTTCCAGGTAATAAACTTGCAACTCCCGTCGCAATTCCCGCAGTAATTTGGCAGGCTTTATGTGGGGAGCGAATTGAAAACATTCTTACCGTTAAATCAATATCGTTTTTAGAGATTTTTCCACCAGAGCTCATTGTGTAATCTGTTGCCGGACTTATGAAACCTATTTTTGGAAGTCCAGGAGTCTCTGCAGAGGCTCTATCAGCACTTGCAGTTAAACCTAACCAGACTGCTGCTTGTCCGCGAATTTCTTCAATCACACGTAAAATATCTGGCCGGCTCTCTATCTCGGCCGGTAACTCTGTCCCAACCATATTAATATCCTGGGCACGGACAAAAACCGTTGGATTTGCTGCATCTACAACTGAGACGAAAATATGTCGCCCATCAGAGAGAGTCATCTCATCTTGCAGATGCCCCGTGGGTAAAACCTTGCCAGAAACAGCTCCCGTTGGCTTTAAGAAATCTAGATCGATACGTGCACCCGGTGTTGGAACTCCCGCAATAAAAGTAGTTCCTTCTACGGCTGCACGGCTGCCGATGACAGGGACTTGAGCGACAATAATTTTGCCCGTATTGACGTTATGAATTCGAACTGGCGTGATTGATCCATCCAGATTGGCTTCAACTAAACCTTCATTAATAGCATATGGGCCCACGGCCGAGGATATATTGCCGCAATTTCCGCCCCAATCGATTAACTCGCTCGTAATATCTACTTGTGCAAAAAGATAATCAACATCTGCATCTTCAAATTCAGATGCAGAGATAATCGCAACTTTACTGGTTTGAGGAGTAGCTCCACCTAAACCATTTATTTGGCGTACGTCTGGACTACCAAGGACATTAAGCAAAATTTTTTCAATACTTGGACGCGCAGCTGGAAGATTTTCGGCTCGAAAGAAAATAGCGCGGCTAGTCCCGCCACGCATAATTGTGCAAGGAAGAGGCAGGGTTTCAAATGTATTTTTCACTCTGCGATTCGCCCCTCTAAGAAGAGCGTACCTAGATCAATTTCTTTCTCTAGGGAATCCGGCGTTCCCTCAAAACGTACATCTCCCAAAACTAAAACCACGACATGATTAGCGATTGCCAGCGCTTTCTTAGTGTTTTGCTCTACAACAAGAACATCTACTCCATTGTTAGCAAGATGCTGAATCCTGTCATACACAAAATCTACAACTTTAGGCGACAATCCCAACGACGGTTCATCCAGTAAAAGTAGTTTTGGTTTTTGCATTAAAACCTTGGCGATTGAGAGCATTACCTGCTCTCCCCCTGAAAGATTTCCAGCAAACTGTTTTCTTCGCTCTGAAAGTATCGGCAAAAATGCATAAACCTCTTCAAGGCGTTCCCGCACAACCTGCTTTGATTTAACGGTAAAAGCGTTAATCGTCAGATTCTCTTCAACTGATAACTGCGGGAAAACAACGCGACCTTGGGGCACCATAGTCATGCCTTCGCTAACAAGTTTGTGCGCAGCAAGGTTTGTAATCTCTTTACCGTCTAAGAGGACATTTCCGCTCCAAGTCCTAATCAATCCAGAGACAGATTTTAATAGTGAGCTTTTCCCCGATCCGTTTGGTCCAATAATTGCAGTGATTCCGCCAACGGGTACATCTATAGACACTCCATGGAGTGTTTCAATACGCCCATATCCAGATACTAAATCTCGAACCTCAAGAATATTTTTCTTTTCGATGTTAGCCACCTAAGAACACCTCCTTAACGCGAGGGTTATTAACGACGACATCTGGTGGCCCGACTATTTCAATAATTCCATTGCTCACTACTGCAATCGAGTCACAAAGGCTGGCCACCATAGGAAGATTATGTTCAATAAGCACGATAGTCATTCCCTGTTTATTGAGATCCCGCAAATGTTGAATAATCTTGTCGATAAGTCCGGGGTTAATTCCAGCAAAAGGTTCATCGAGGAGCAATAGTTTTGGTGAGTGCATTAAAACTTGCGCTAACTCCAATAGCTTCAATTGTCCGTAAGAAAGAGTGGAAGCTTCTGCATTGGCTAAACCAATCAAATGAACAAATTCAAGAAGCTCAACAGCCTTGTCTTTGGTGCCAGCAGCACCAGCAGAATTTTTACCATCGGCAAAAACCAATAAATTCTCAGCTACCGTTAAATGTGGAAACACTCGAGTTAATTGAAATGTTCGAATTAATCCACGGCGAGCAAATAAATGCGGCGATAAACCGGCGATATTTTCTCCCTCGAATAAAATCGACCCACGGTCTGATTTTTGATAGCCAGTAATAATGTCAAAGAGTGTGCTTTTGCCTGCACCATTGGGACCAATAATTCCAGTAATGGATCCCTGCTCGACCTCTAGAGTTATTCCCTTGAGTACGTCAAGACCGCCAAAGCTTTTGGTAATACCCTCAATTGAAAGAATTGATGTAGTCATTGCTACCACCCAATAACTTTTCGCCAGCGGGGAGATTTACGGAGCAGGCCTAAAATTCCATTTGGCATAAAGATGACAAGAAAAATCAAGATTAAACCGTACACCGCAACATCGGCACCTGGGGACTGGGTAAAGCGTGACGATAAGAACTGTGACAGTGGCACTAAAATAATCGCTCCTACAGTTCCTCCAAGATAACTATTCATGCCACCTAATACGGCAACTAAAATAACTTGGACTGAGATTTCAAGGCTCATCACTGTTCCTGGATCGATAAAGAGAAGGAACTGAGCAAAGAATGTTCCAGCGGCTGCCGAAATTACTGCACCGATGACAAATGCTGAAAGTTTTGCGCGCAAAATGCTGATACCACCGCGTGAAGCAGCTATTTCATCATCACGGACGGCTAACATTTCAAAGCCTCTACGTGAGCGACGCAAACGATACGACAGAGTAACTGTCACTAACCAAAGAACAAACCCTATGTAGTAATAATACTTTCGATCTTGAAATTGAAAGTTCCAAGGATTATTTTCATATTTGAGTGGAATGCCTTGCGAACCACCAGTGAGTGTGGAAAAACTATTGGTAAGTTCATAGATGATCAGCCCGAGCGCAACTGTTCCGAGAGCAAAATAATCACCTCGAAGACCATATCTAAAGAGTGGATATCCAATAATTATTGCAACAACTGCTGCCAAAAGCATTCCCGCAAATAATCCTATCCACGGAGATATATCTTTTTTCATATAAAGCAAAGTGGAGGTATATGCGCCAATTCCTACGAAGGCAGCTTGCCCAATTGAATGCTGGCCACAATAGCCCCCTACAATTCCCCATGCTGTTCCTAGGGTTGCATAGAAGAAAATTAATATGGTGACCTGGAGATAATAAAATCTGATATCGGTTAAAACTGGAACGGCAAGCATCAGAACAAGGATCGCAGCCATAGCGATAAAGACTGGAACTCCAGCCAATCGAAGCCCTGGAGGTCGGAGAATCTCGGCTCTTTCGCTCTCGGTAATAGTCCTTGTTGTACTCACTGTTATGACACCCGCATCTTTCTAACGAAAATACCTTGTGGGCGGAAGAGCAAAGTAATGAGAAATATGAAAAAGAGGATTGCGGTGGATAAGGAATCGCTAACGTAGACTGCAAAAAGGTTTTGAATTACCCCAAGAAAAACACCCGCAATCGCGGCGCCTTGAATATTTCCGAGTCCACCTAACACGACAACAATAAAAGAAATAATTCCAAAATGTTCTCCCACAAGCGGATAAACATCATAAATAGGAACAATCAGAACGGAAGCCACGCCTACTAGGCCGCTTCCAATTGCAAAAGCAATTGCATACACCTTCTTAACATCGATTCCCGATAGTAAAGCTGAATCTGCTTGTTGAGCTACCGCCCTAATTGCGGTACCCATTCTGGTGCGTGATAAAAATAGAAACAATCCGAGTAAAACAATGAGCGCACCTAGTAACGCCATCGCAGCCGTTGCTCCTACGCGGATGCCTGAAACTTCAAAAGTTTTATCACTGATAAAAGTATTCACGGACCTGATATCTGGTCCCCATAATGCAAGAGTTGTATTTTGAATCGCAAGAGCAATTCCAAAAGTTATAAGTAACTGACTGGTTCGTTCTTGGCCTAGCACGCGATTGATAAGGGTCTTTTGAATAATGAAACCAAAGAATGCTAAAACCAAGGCAACGAATGGAAGTGCCAGATATGGATCGAGTTTCGTTGTGATGACAAACCAATAAGTTAAATAGGCACCGATTGTGAGCATCGCGCCTTGGGCGAAGTTAATAATCTTGATGACGCCAAAAATTAAATTAAGACCTGCTCCCACCAAGGAGTAGAAGCCACCAATGACCAGTCCGCTGATTAAAGCTGAACCGAACATTGGTGGCACCCACTTTCCCTCGATATTAAACGATTATTTCTGAAATTTATTCAGAAATTACTGCACTGCGTCGAACTATCGTTGATCCCATGTCTTCATAGGTGCAAACGGAGTTGATGTAGCGAGATTTGATGGCCAAACAACCTTAAGTGCACCACTCTGCCACTGCATGATCACAGACTTGGCTTTCGTGTTTTCACCTACGGTAGCTGAATTTGTGCCAGTAAATTGAACTCCAAAACCTTGTGGCGTTCCACCGTCTTGGATGTTTGTCTTACTTGCAGAGCTGATAATCGCAGAAGCGCTGAAGCTATTGCTTGTGCGAAGTGCACGTGGAAGTACGTCTGTAACTAGTGTGTATGTTCCACCAATTCCATCGCCACAGTGCACAGCACATGGGTGACCCATTGCAGCTCCGAACTCCTTGACCCACTGTGCAGTTAGATCTGCAACTCGAGACTTGAGTCCTGAAGTGTTCATTGATGCTAGAGCTGGTGCTTCAACATCGTAAACACCTTCAACGCCGGTTGCTCCAAAGGCGGCAACGAATCCAGCTCCACCGATTCCAGAAGAACCAACTAGAGCAGAGACGTTAAAGTCCTGAGTCTTAGCAGTTTTCCAGAACAGAAGTGAATCTGGAGCATCTGGTGTTAGGAAAAGAACATCTGGTGTAGCTGCCTTCAACTTAAGAACCAAAGGAGTTAAGTCAGTTGATGTTGAAGGATAAACTTCCTTAGCAACAACCTTTAGACCCTTTGCAACGAATAGATCGTTCACCGCATCGCCAACGCTTGCAGCGAAAGCTCCGTTGTTGTTAGCAATTGCAATTCTAAGATCAGTAGCTTTCTTGCCTAGCTTCTTAGCTAGAAACTTAGTTACGAAGTCATAGTCTGCGGCAGCATATGTCTTAGAGACACCAACGGTACGCAGGAAGTTTGAATAACCTTGAGAGTTAACAGTTGGTGACACTGCGCCAACTTCCCAAAGAATGACGTTGTTACGTTGTGCAACTGGCATAACTGCCTGTGCGATACCAGAGCTATATGAACCAATAATGATGTCTACTTTGTCATTATCAATCATTCTCTGTGCAGCAGTTGCGCCTTCTGCGGCGTTACTCTTTGAGTCGCCGTAAAAAATTTTGATAGGAACGCCATTGATTCCGCCATTAGCGTTTGCCCACTTGAGCACCATTTCGGCGCCAGTCATCTGGTCTGTACCAAGAAGCGCGAATGCTCCAGTGGTTGGAAAGAGCAAACCGATCCGAACTTCTTTAGGCTTTGCAGGGGCCGCCATTGAAGAAGGCACGACAGTAAATGCCAGTGCAATCACAGCGATCAGTGCAAAAATACGAGAAACTTTTGACTTCACAGTTATTACCTTTCTGAGCATAGGTGTGTAACGAGTAACACGTTTCCCGAAGGCTAATTATCAACAATCCTGCTGTCAATGGTCCTGAGGGGATATTTTTACTCTATTTCGCGCGATATTGTCAACAATCACCCCTGCGAGGGGTCTCGCACTTATTCTTGGTGGGTCTTACTCTTGGCCCACTAGCCCATCAATTCTCAAGGAGCTGCGAATATGCCACTTACTACCCTTGATCCCATCTCAGCCATAGTCGTCATAGACCTGCAGCAGGGCATAGTTTCTAGCCCAAAAGTGCACCCCGCTAGTGAAATTATCGAGCGCGTATCTGCTCTTCTCACCCTTTATCGAAAGCACGAACTGCCTGTTGTGCTCGTGAATGTAGATGCTGCACCTAAAGGGCGAACTGAGAAGCCAGCAGGCTTAGATGCACTACCCCAGGGTTGGACTGACTTAATCCCTGAACTCCACCATCAGCCAAGTGACCACTTAATTACAAAAAAACAGTGGGGAGCTTTCACTTATACCGATCTTGATGACTATCTACGGTCACAAAAGGTCACGCAAGTAGTTGTCGTCGGTATGTCAACGAGTATTGGTGTTGAATCAACGGCACGTCATGCACGCGAACTTGGTTACTCAGTCACTCTTGTTACAGATGCAATGACCGATACAAACATGGATGCACATAACAACAGCATTGAGATTATTTTTCCACGCTTAGGCGAAACCTGCACTACATCAGAGTTAACCGCCCTTTTAGAAAAATAGAACATGAGTAAATTCGACGAAGAAGTGCAAACACGGTGGGGTGAAACGCAAGCTTTCCAACAATCTAAAGAACGTACATCTAAGTACTCCCCGGCCGATTTTGAATTAGCAAAAGTTGACCAAGAGGCGGCAACGGAGGCTTTTGCTTATGCCTGTGGAAATAGCTTGTTAGTCACATCCGCTGAAGCTCAATCTGCTGTAACTGCACATCGTGCCGCTATTTCTAAATGGTTTTATGAGTGCTCGGTAGAGATGCAAAAGAATTTAGCTCAGATGTACATCTCTGATGAACGCTTCAAAAAATACTATGACGAACGGTTGCGAGGTCTTGCCCAATTCGTACACGATGCGATTATGGCGCAGCCGAACTAATACTCGTTAGGCCCTTTACCCGCAAGAATCTTTGGTGCACACCGCTCTACTCTTGCCTCCATCGTCTTTTGTTGCTTAGCCGATGAAAAGTGCAAGACATAGGCTCTTTTTCGGCCCGGCGTCAGTCTTTTAAATGCAGGTGCCAGCCCCGGTAACTTCTTAAGAGCTAATTCTATTTCTGCAGGCACCACCAGTTCAGCGGTCTTTGTGAACTCTGCCTTTAATCCTGCCTCTTCAATAGCAATTGCCTGCGCCATGTAGGAGTTTATTGTCTTCTTCATTTTTTTGATCTCAGCTAGGCTCGTAAATCGAATCTGGCGACTGGATTGAACATTCTCGGTTTGCTGTATCAGAATCTTCTGCGGATCTTTCATCAGAGATCCTTTAAAAAAAGCTATGGCACAGTATTTTTTAAAGCCATGAATAAGAAAAACATTTGCGTTGTCTAAAGTGTAACAAGGGTGGTTCCATTTTAGATCTTCAGTTAATCCAGATTTCAGCGCAAGCTCTCGCAAAAATGAAAACTCTTCCTGCCATTGTGGGGCATTACGTATGAAAATATCTACTCGCTTGTTCATAATTAGAATTATTGTTTCCTAAACAACTTCTTCGGGACAATTTTTGCTCCATGATGTTTCACACGAATAAGCAACGTCTCGGCCCATGTGAATTCAAGAGCCAAAATCACAAGGCCACCAATTACTAAAGGCATAGTGAATGGCCCGGGCAGGACAATGAGAAGTAGGCCCACAATTATTAACGTGGAGCCAATTACTAAAGCGATAACTTTTCGTAAACTCGACGGTAATAACTGCCAGCCACTAGCTATTTTCTTTCTCATGCCCTTTGCCTCCCGTAACACGTCCAGCGTGCGCTTTAGCAGTTGAATCAGATTGTGTCTTAATTGCACTGGCAATCGTAGCGATAATCAGAATCCCGCTTATGACACCAAGGCTGAGTGGAGTCGAAATCTTCGGAACATCACGGAATACCTCGTGGAAGTACGTCAGGATTAACTTAACTCCGATAAACATCAGAATTATTGAAAGGCCAAGTGATAAGTAGACCAACTTCTCGAGAAGGCCTTTGAGCAGGAAGTACAAGGCTCGCAGGCCGAGGAGGGCAAAAGCGTTAGCCGTAAAGACTAAAAAGGTCTGCGAAGTGACTCCAAATGTTGCTGGAATTGAATCTAAGGCAAACAATAAATCTGTTGAAGCAATAGCAATTATGACCAAAAACATTGGGGTTGCAAAACGCTTTTTATCTACCTTAATGAAGAGTTTTGAGCCGTGGAACTCATTAACCATCGCTACTCGGGATCGAATTGTACGAACCATTAAATTATCATTTGGCTCTGGGTCTTCATCCCAATGGCGGAATAACCCAATTCCAGTCCACACAAGAATTGCACCAAAAATTACGAAAGTGAATGAGAACTTTGCAATTGCAGCAGCACCTATTGAAATGAATATCCCTCTAAATAAAAGCGCCAAAATCACACCTATGAGCAAAATTCTTTGATGAAAAATACTTGGCACTGCAAACTGAGCCAAGATAATCACAAAGATAAACAGGTTATCTATCGAGAGAGAATACTCAACCAAATATGCTGCAAAGAATTCAGTTCCAAAAGTTGAACCAAAGTGATTCCATACCCACAACCCAAAAGCCATAGAAGTACTGATATAAAAGGTCGTCCAACCCACAGCCTCTTTAAATGACACATCGTGGGCTTTTCGGCTCGATGTGAACAAATCAAGAATGATGAGAAATGAGATCAACCCAAAAGTTAATGCCCAGATGGTTAGTGATACGTTCATAAATTTCTCCCTTGACGCGCGTAATTAGTAACGTGGTCAAGGTCTTCCTAACCGAATTTCGGCCAGCGCCCCGGGTTTTCACACCGTATTGACGAGGTAGCTGTAACTAGGTACTCCCCTTAATTAATCGAATTCTAGATTGTTCGTTCCCATTTTTCAAATGGAAATAGCGAAATAGAGTCAAGATTAAGAACATCCATTTTATTAACAGCCAATATGTCAGATATCTGGGCTCTATGTTCAGTCGCATGGTGGACAGCCTGGGCAAATAACGTGGATGTCAGAAACTCAACTTCATTTCCGTAAAGAACAAATTGTCGTAACTCATCAGGCCCGGAAGATAAATCGAGAATGCGCGCATCTCTCTGCTTAAAGACAGGAATTACGTCACTCACACCAGCGGCAGTAGTTAAATTCGGGAGTTCTTCGGGGGCGACTTCACCAGAAATTCTTGCAATAAGTCGGCCCTGTGCACTCACAATATGGTGAACGATTTTGCCCACAGTCCAATCAGGGTTCCATGCCGAGAAATTAATAGCTTCATCAGGAAGCTGGCTTAAAATAGTAAGCATCTGGCCATTTGCCCAAGCCATATGTCGTAATGCTCTACTTGCTATTGGATCCGTCATTTGTTCTCCAGTCTCATTTACTCACTGTAACTACATTCATGCATTTCTGGATAGGTAGTGATTATTAGCCGAGTAGCGGCCGTAACTCTACTTTTCTATTACAGGCTCGCGAACCTTCGGCAGCTAATTGGCGCGCAGTTTCAACACTATCGACATCAATAATCCAGAAGCCACTGAAGAACTCCGCTGATTGCATAAATGGACCATCAGCAGATAAGCCTGCTGCATGTCGGTTATCAAAAACTGTAGCTGTCGCCGGAGAATCTAAACCACCCGCAAATATGCGCTGTCCAGCCTCTCTGATTGTGTCATTGAAATCATCAATGGCTGCAATTTCCTCTGGCGAATGCGGTGAACGAGTCGTACTGTCAATTACCGAGACGAGAAATTTCATGCGGGAAGTATACAAGGCCAAAACAAGTTAGGGGATCTGCGAGCAGTACCTTCAAAATGTAATGAGGGGGCCCAATGCCTTAAACCACTGTTCGTAACCGGCATTATTTAGGTGCAAGCCAAAAGTGTCAGGATCCGAGCAGAATGTAACTTCAATTATGTTGCGACTTGGATCTTTAAGTAAGGAAAATATATCAAAATATATTATTCCAAGATCTTCAAGGGCGGGTTTAATACGCTCATTAACTACAAGCATGCTCTGTGAAAACTCGTCGCTGCGAGGTGTTAACGAGTTCCAAATTATAGGCACATCTGGCATTAATCTGCGCATCTCTTTCGCTACTGTCAGAATATTGGTAATGACTTCATCTTCAGGCAATCTGTATTTACCAAAATTATTAGTGCCAATCATGACTATTAAAAGCTCCGGAAGTGATTCAACGATATTGGGAATCAGGTCTGTTAGATCAGTTGTGGTATGACCCGGAAAGGCGAAATTTGTTACATAGTGTTCTGGAATCCAGTATTGCCATGGGCCTCCATGAACAATGCTATCGCCAGCGAAAACAACTCTTCTTTTAATCATTATCCTCTCCTTAACCAAAAATCTAACGCTGTAGGTACATATCTAGCCCACGATGCATTTGTATGGGCCCCTCTATTCAAGGTTCGAGTAATTAAATCTGTGTTATCTCTATATCCCCTTTGTCTGATGATTCTGTTAGCTAAATCCTGAGCGTGTTCATAATGTGCATCTAGCCCTTTGGTTCCACGACTCATCCATAATTTATGGGTACCTGGTTTCGGTAAATCTCCCATCATTTTTTCTACTAAATCATCTCGCCCAATAATCCAGTGAGGTGAAAAACTAAGCGCAGTTGTGAAGTAGTCAGGTCTTTTTATGACTGCATAAATTGAGGCCAATCCACCCATACTGGCGCCAAGAATCGCAGTCTTTGTTGGTGTGATTGTTTGGCCAATTTCCCCCGTAATTTCAGGCACAATTACATCGGTAATGTCACTTATCAATTGATCTGCGGTTAAGAAGTTAACAAAGCTTTCAACTTGTTGTTGGTAAACACCATAACTTTCCACTATCCAATTCTCTTTTTTATTCATATATTGCGCGGGGGTGTACTCCTTCAAGCGGCCAATAGGATCCTCTTCATATGGTGTGTGATAAATACAAATGACTGTTGGGGGAATTAATCCATGTTTTTCGGCAATTTTGATTGCCGATTGCCCTAGTTCCCATGTCGCCCGATACCTTGGATTAATTCCATTATTGCGTCTATCTAGTACTCCTTGCCCATCGTGTGCAATGAGTATGTGCTGCCCAGGATTTCGAGGTGCCCAGTAGTCAACTATTCGATCACCAAAGCGCACCTTGTGCACATTGCCTGGAATACCTCTGACTTGGAACTTTTCAATCTCGTGCATCTTCGCAATCATCCCTTTGTCGATCCACTCACAAGACCTGAAACTAAATATTTTTGCAGAAATAGGAACAATGTAAGAACCGGAATTGTTGCCAAAAGTGCGCCGGCAGTGAAAGGTCCCCAATTCTTCCCATATTGTCCGTAAATGAACTGCTGAAGTCCCACCGCAACAGTCATGCTCTTACCGTCTAATCCAAGAATGACTGACGTTATAAGGTACTCATTTAGAATTCCAATGAATGAGAGCAAGAAAATAACAATAAAGACGGGTATAGCTAGCGGAACAATAATTTTAGTGAAGATAACAAAATGTCCCGCACCATCGATTTTTGCTGCCTCATCGATTTCGCTCGGGATAGTGTCAAAGAAGCCTTTGAGCATCCACGTATTTACACCGAGTGCACCTCCGCCAAAGATTAAAATCAAGGGAAGTTGGTGGCCAAGTCCCAAACCACTAAAAGTTAAACCAAAAGAATTAATTATAAGGAAGAGGCTTGTGGTGGCTAGCAATTGTGGAAACATTTGAACAATCAAAATGGTCGTTAGTGTGAGCTTTCGTCCCTTAAATCTGTGTCTACTGAGGGAATACGCTGCAGTGGCTCCGATTAATGTCTGTAAAACTGCAGCCGATATTGCCACAACCATTGAGTTTCTTACCCAGATAAAAAATGGCTTTTCGCTATTTGAAAAAAGGTCCGTGAAATTTGAAAGCCCACGGTGCATGGGAATCAATTGTTGTGTACTTATTTGACCAGTAACGTCAAAAGCTGCAGAGATCATCCATACCAATGGGAAAAGTGCAAAAATCGCTACGGCAATTCCAACTAAGTGACGCCAAAGGAGTTTTTTGAACCAAAATTTCATTTTTTTACTCTGGAGAAAGCCTATGTTGCTCATTTAGTTCACTCCTTCCATGGTTTTCATCCTACGAAGTCCATAAATAGAGATAAGGGCAATAAGGGCAAAATTCAGGATTGATAGCGCACTTGCTAATCCGTAGTTATTTCCTTCTTGCGAATTAAACGCCAATTTGTATGTATAAGAAATAAGAATGTCGGTAGCACCAGCATTTCCATTGGAGTTTGGAAATATTGGTCCTCCCCCCGTAAGTAAGTAGATGACTCCGAAATTATTGAGCGCCATAGCCAGTGAAGCTACTAATAGCGGCGCTACGGTTCGAAGAACAAGAGGCAGCTTAATTTGAGAAAAACTCTTTAATGCTGTCGCGCCATCAATTTCAGCAGCTTCGATAATCTCATTAGGAATCGCTTGTATAGCACCCGTTGAAATAAGAAACATATATGGAAAAGTGATCCACAGTTCAACAATCAGAACTGCAATTCGTGCCCAGAATGAATTTGTTAGCCAAGGAGTATGGATATGTAAAAGCCGATCAATGACACCAATATTTGTCGCAAATAATCCAGACCACACTAGAACTGAAAGTACGCTCGGAATCGCCAATGGCACGATGAAAATCATTCTATAGATGCGCTTGGACCGAAGATGTGGTGAGTTAAACGTCAAGGCTAAAATGAGGCCAAAGAGAAAGCCAATCACAACAATCAGGATTGCATTAAACAAGGTCCATGCCAGAACTGCAGCAAGCGGCCTTCTAATCTCTTCATCTCTAACCACTGATGTGAAATTTCTCCAACCGACATTTACTTTCCATCCAGGATAGAGAAGTTCTCCAGAAGAACCAACCATTTGTCCATTGTCATTGGGATGATATGTAGTACCTGTGCTTATCTCTATGAGCTCATCACGCTGAGTTGAGTACCTAAAACTTTGTTTAGATGCTTCCAAATAATTCAAATCTGAAGGTGTTAGCCAAATCCCATCTTTAAGCTCTATCACTATATTTTGTAAATCAGATGACGCTTCTACAGTCTCAGCAGAGGTGAGAACTCTAAATCCGGTGGCTTTGGTTATTTCCCCAGTATTAGTGAGATTCACATCGGCAACATTTAGCGGTACCAAAGAATCACTATTGCCAGCCCAAAAAACATTTTCAGGGAATTGGAATATTAGATATATTTCCTTGGTATCAGTTGCTTGGGCAGTTGAATATTTGATGGGAGCCAGACCTTGGACCGGAATCTTAGAGTCGGTAATAATCGCATCTATCGCTTGAGTTTTAGATAGTTGATGACCATTGGAGTCATTGGTAAAAGCAACAACGCCAGAATAGAAGGCTGGATAGATATGAAAAAGGACTAAAAGCAACAATCCCGGAACAAGATACTTACCAGGTATTTTCTTACTGATTGCATAGACATAGATGATCAAGCCAGATGAAATGACAAAGAAGAATCCTAAAAACCACGACTTATTTTCTACAAATTTGCCGGCCATCCCAAGTAGAACTAGGCCAAAGGCATAAGTGACCACGAACATAAATTTTTGCCGCATTAATCTCGCCAGCTTCAAATTACGTAATCACCACCTTCAAAACTAGTAGGAAAAGCAGAAATAAACTGCAAGGAGATCCTGGCGGATGTTTGCCCCCGAACGCCAGGATCTCCCTCTTAGCGGTTTTTAACCTTGAGCTAGAGCGTTTTTCAGGTTAGCAGATGCTGCTTGCATAGCTGCACCGAACTTGGCTTTTCCACTCGCCCAATCGGCAAATGAGTTATTCCAGTAAGTCCAGACCGTATTCATTTCTGCAACGTTAGGCATTGGAAGACAAAGCGCTCCATATGCACCAAACTTTGCAATAACGCTCTTCTTATCAATGGCAGCTGCAGCTTCAATATTTGCTGGGTAGCTACTATTTGAAGTGCTGATTGCCTTACTGAATGCAGTTGTCTGTACAACCTCAGTCAAGTATTGCTTTGCAAGAATTTTATTCTTAGCAAAACGGTTGAGATACAGAGCAGATACGCCACTGAATGCACGTGCAGTTCCGCCATTAACTGAAGGGATTCCAGAGAGCTCATACTTAACTCCCGCTTTATCTAATCCATCAATTGACCATGGCCCAACGACTTGGTATGGCGCTTTACCATTCGTGAAGGCAGAGCCATCATAAGTATTTGACTTATCAAATAGTTTTTCTGATAACCATTGATCCATTAATGATGCATTCTTGGCTAGAGTCTTTGAATAAAGGCCAATATTTTTAGTATTCGTGTAAGAACCATTCTTATTTTCAAAGACATAACCACCTAATGACTCAAAGAATGGCTGCATGAAGTAGCCATCAAGGTGCGTAACAATTCCTACGGTCGCTTTACCGGAAGTTATCAATGATGTCGCAGTGCTCTCAAGCTCTTTCCATGTCTTAGGTGCACCACTTGGTACCAAGGCGAGGTTTGTAGCCAATGCAATGTTGGAGACTGAAATTGGAATTCCATATTGCTGGTAATTAGACGTTACACCCGCCAAAACAGCTGCTGGATATAGCGTCTTGTTTATAGTTGAACTAAGCGATGCAACTACTCCTGATTTGACTAGCGAGCCAGTGTTGTCGTGTGTAGCAAAAAATAGATCCGGGCCAGCACCTGCTGGACCAAGCTTGCTCATTCCGCAGTCACCGAGTCCGCACTTTGCGACAATATTGAGCGTGACATTATTCTTGGCGGCCCAATCACTCGATGCCGCTTTATAAGCATCTGCATCGCCTCCATTGACCCAAATTGTCAGAGTTGAGGCTGCGTGTGCTGGTGCTATCGAACCGAACAATGCCAATGAAGCACCCAGGAGACCGACTCCCAGACGACGTAATTTCATAATTCCCCCTATGTTCATCGAAATCATCGACGCGCGTCGATAATGTAGTAATGTATCACGTGCTCAAGCAGAGTCAAGGGTTTTGGCCCAGATATTTGCAAAGGATCATGGAGGCTTTAGATGTCGACCCGCGCGGACGTTGCAAAGTTAGCTGGCGTTTCAGAAAGCACCGTGTCTTACGTTCTTTCGGGGAAGCGACCCATAAGTGACTCCACAAAGCAACGGGTCCTCGCAGCCATTGATCAGCTTGGTTACAAATTAAATTATGCAGCTGCCGCTCTTGCCGGTGGATCACCACGTATGGTGACAATGATGACATCAAATCTATTTCTAGCTCCCCCTTCGCGAATTGATGGTGCCCTTGTTGATGGAATTGTTAATGGGGTAAGGGGTAGCGGTTTTCACAGCGTTATTTGGCCAATCTCTAACGAGGATGATTCAGATATTGAAATGCTCTTAGAATTGAATTTCTCAGGTGGCGTGATTTTGATGAACGTTATGGAGAATGATCCACGAGTGCATACGCTTGAACGCGCAAAAGTACCTTTCGTAGTGTTAGGTCGTACAGAAGTTGGATTCGCCTATAACTACGTGGATCGAGACTTTGAAAATGTATACAAACTTGCGCTCGCTCACCTAAAGGAGTTAGGTCATACGCATATTGGGGTCATCTCCGGCAATAGCGAAATACATGATTTTCTTAAGAAGGCTGCTGCAAAACTAAAACTCACATTGAATTTATTGTCCATCAGGAATAATCACGATGGTGGCATTACTTTGGCCAAAGATTTTACAAAAAAGTATCCCAATGTCACCGGCATTATTTCGCTTTTGGATATTGCCACGGTTTCTTTTGTTAATGCAGCGACTAGTCAGGGGATTTCTATTCCCGGTGACATCTCAATCGTCGGTGTAAATATGCTCGAAGAACAGGCTGAATCCAGCTCTCCTAAAATATCAACTGTCGCATTTAATGCCTATGAAATGGCGATTTCTTGCGGAAAGATTATGGTCGAGGTCATTGAAGCAGGTAAAAATAGCAAAAAGAAAAAGAGCGAACTTTGGGTTGGTGACTTTATTGATAGAGGCTCTACGAGCCAGTTATAAGAGTCTTTTTGTAGACCTTGCCCTGTGCATCATAGGTAACCCACGTCCCCGCTTGTTCGCCGCCTTTAAAACTGCCAGAGCGCATGATTACGCCAGTTTTACGAAACCACTGCCAGTCCCCATGGAGTTTTCCAGCTCTATATTTACCTTTGGCTTTTAAGACGCCATCGGGATAGAACTGAAGGTACTCGCCGCTTTTCTTGGGAAAAGAATCGTTGATCTGCCTAATTTTCTCTTTAATAATCTTCTTCAGCAAAGGTTTAGGAAAGACTATTCCTAACTCGAAGTGGATTGATCCTTTTGTTTGGACATACCGTTCTAGATCACTCTTAAGTCGAGCATTAAAAGAGCCACTGTAAGGAAAAATACTATTGTGATTTTTATAGCCATCAAAACCAATAACTGGTACGTCTTCAATCATGAAGGTCGGTATGCCGTATTTAATTACTTGCTTGGCCGTGGGTAATTCAGATGCAATCTGGTCCCGCAATATTGCCAAAATCTTGCGCTGTTCTGGCGCGAATTTTCGCAGATGTGCCGTTACCTGTGCCGAGGTCATAGCAAAATTGTATAGAAACCAATAGGCAATTCTTACCTTTGAAGCGAGTTCATGTAAAATACTTGCATGATAATCACAGGACTAAATTTCGTTGGTGTATTAGTTGCATTTTTTGTTTCATTTATTAGTGGAGCCATATGGTTTGGCCCTAAGACTTTTTATCCGGTTTGGATGATGGCTAAAGGTAACTCGTCTGGTCAGTTAACTACTAGTCAGAATAAGCCCGTCTTGCTTTTTGGTGGCACAATCCTTGGTGTATTGATTCAAACCTTCACGCTTGCTTTGATCATTAACTCACTAGGACAACACACTGATATTGGAATTACCGATGGCGCTGGTGTTGGTTTTGCACTTGGTGTTGGTATTTCAATGTTTTCATCGCTCTCTCACCGTTTATTTGGTGGAGAAAGTCTTAAAGTCTGGGTTGTTGAGACCGCTAATGATGCGATTAATCTAACCATTGCCGGCGCAATAATCGCTTTTTTTAATTAATAAAAAAGCTCCTATATACCTGATTTCATCTGTTGGGCATGCTCAATGGGGTGCTTTATGTAGGTAGCAAGCCACTTCTCTAGTGTGTATTCCCCGGATTCGCTATGGACGCCAGAGTTCTGCAGTTGGCTCACTGAAAGTCTTTTTAGTATTTCAAGTGATGAGGCACGTACAGCGGCAAATACAGCCAGAGAATTCTCAATCGGTAATTCTTGGTAACCCAAAGTCGCATTTTCACCCCACAGAGCTTCGTCATAGCCCTGAATTACAGTGCCAGGTTCAGCGATTAATCGTCGCAATCTGGCATATGACTGTGCTTCACTATCTGCAACATGATGAATAACTTGTCGTGCAGTCCAACCGTTTTCTCGTGGTGCATCTAAATCAGACGCAGTTAATCCGGATGCAGTCACAATAAACAGATCAGTAGCTTGCCTGTATTGATCAATCGATTCGATTAGTTGCATGCCTCATTTTAGCATTAGCGAATTCAATCGGGATGTTTTAGAGTAGCCATATGAGAGCAGAGATAATCGAGACTGGAATACCAAAGCTAAAGGCCGCCCGCATCATTATTAATGCTCCGGTTGAGAAAGTCTTTGCCATAGTTACAAATCCAAAAATGCATCCAGTTATTGATGGGTCTGGGATGGTCAAAGGATCAACGGTCGGTCCTGAGAAATTGATTTTGGGCTCAAAATTTGGAATGAAAATGAAGATCAAAGTCCACTATCGAATTCTCAATACCGTAGTTGAATATAAGGAGAATGAATTAATTGCTTGGAATCACATACTGCGAAATAGATGGCGCTATGAATTTCGAGCTATTGACCCCACCACCACTGAAGTCACTGAATACTTAGACACTCGCCAAAGTCCATTTACGTTGTACTTTCATATCGTACGAGTATATGAATGGTCTCCCATTGCAATGGCAAAGACTCTGGTAACTCTCAAGGAGATCGCTGAGAAATAAGAAGGTTGGCTAAATATAGGCAAAAGCTTGTTTAGTGCGCGTATTCAGTGTTATCCATCGACTTCTTTGGCAAGAAGAAAGTAATAACTAAAAACACCGAAACCAATCCGACTTGAAGCAACAAGGCATTCCGAAATCCTTGATCTATATGACCAGTAGTCACTTTGTTAAAGAAGATAGTTCCAAAGATCGCTACGCCCACCGATGAAGCAATTGATTGAATCGCCGATAACACGCCAGAGGCAGAGCCCACCAATTCATCCTTAATCGCTAGCAAGATCGCATCAAAGAGAGCTGCAACTACTAATCCGGTTCCGAAGCCAGAGACCAACATGCCCGGTGCGATATGCCAGAAATTAAAAGACTGCATATCAGGAAGTGCGAAGAACAGAAGCAGCGCACCAATAATTTGAGCACATGCACCCATTTGAAGAACTCGTGTGCCGAATTTATCGGCTAGGACTGCACCACTGAGTGCGCCGCCAATTGCAGTACCCAGAGCAATTGCAATATTGGCAATACCTGCACCGCGCGCTGAATAACCTTCTCCAATTTGTAAGAAGAGCGTGATGATCAAATACACGCCGGTGAAGCCTGCAAAAAATGTGAAGATTCCAGCGAGCCCTAAGTTGTAAGTCTTTGACTTAAAAATATCAGGATTAACCAAGGGAGTGTTTTTGCGCGAGATTACCCAACGTTGCTGCAGTGCAAATATTCCAAAACCAAACAACGAGGCACCAAGCGATAGGAATGTCCATAGTGGCCAGCCTGCTTCTTGTCCTTGAATCAAAGGAAGCAGCAACAATGCCGATGAGCTCATAATTAATAGGCTGCCGAGAAGATCAATTTTGATCGAGTGATCAGTGGCATGCTTTGGTAAATACTTCCAAGCCAGTGCAATATTAATGACACCGATAGGGATATTAACTAGAAATACTGCGCGCCATCCAGTTGAGGCGATGTCTCCATCAATAATGAATCCACCGATAATTGGTCCAAGAATTCCACCCAGACCGAACACTGGACCAAAAACTGCAAATGCTTTACCAAGTTCTTCTGGTGGAAATACATCGCGAATAAAGCCAATAACATGCGGCAAAACCATCGCTCCAGCAAATCCTTGGATCAAGCGAAAGGCTATGAGTGATTCAATATTTGGCGCAATCGCACAGAGAAGAGATGTAATCGTGAAGCTAACTAAGCCCAATAAAAATACATTGCGACGTGAATAGCGATCAGCTAAACGACCACCTAAAACAAGACCGGCTCCAAGAGTTAACGTGTATCCCCCAATAACCCATTGAAGGGCCGATGGAGTTGCACCAAGTTCATCTTTAAGCGAAGGACCTGCCACATTCACAATTGTGGAATCCAAGAGATCCATGATCTCTGCGGCTAGGACAATTCCGAGGATTAACCAACGATGCTTATTTACTGCAGTCTCTGAAGTCATCCGAGAATAATAAAGGCTCTGCCTTAAGTAGGCACCTTTAAAACGGGGCGTTCATCTACCTCTCACACCATTTCATTCAGTGATCGAACTGCCAACTCACTGAGAAGTGCAGTTCCTCGATACAGCACCGCATCGTCAAACATAGCGCGAGGTGAGTGATTCACTTCAGACTTAGTGGGGTCTTGATCAACAGATGCACCGAGGAACACATAGGAGCCAGGGACCTCTTCTAGAACTCGAGAATAGTCTTCTGCTCCAGCAACCGGGTATGGCATTTCAAGAAATCCTTCAGTGCCAAAGAGATCAGTTACTACCGTACCTATGAATTGAGCATGTGCATCGTTATTTACTGTAACTGGATACTGTTCAATAACTTCAATGTTGGCTTTAAGGCCATATCCCTCAGCAATTGACTTACACAAGCGAACTGCTTCGGCCTGGATGCGAGTTCTATTCTCTGCTGAGAATGTTCGAATCGTGGCTTGGAACTCGGCAGTATCTGGAATTATGTTTGCTTTGGTACCAGCGTGAAATTGGCCGACGGTAATGACAACTGGATCAAAGGCGTTGAAAGAACGAGTAATCAATAGTTGCAGGGCGCTGACCATTTCGGCGGCAACAGGAATGGGATCCTTGGCGGTGTGAGGTTGTGAACCATGCCCACCCATGCCGACCACAGTTACATGTAACTCATCACTTGAGGCCATCATGGTGCCAGGTTTAGTTGTGAATGTTCCTTGTGGAATTGCCGATGACATAACGTGAATGCCGTATGTTGCATCTGCTTTTTTTCCGCTTGCAGTTAAGACGCCTTCCTTAATCATATGTCCTGCGCCATCAAAGCCTTCTTCACCGGGTTGAAACATAAAGACCACATCGCCATTTAGCTGTGACTTATTCTTTACAAGTAATTTGGCTGCTCCAATTAACATCGCAACATGCAGGTCATGACCACATGCATGCATAGCGCCATCAATCTGACTCTTAAAAGCAACATCAGTCAGTTCTGTTACAGGTAATGCATCCATGTCTGCACGCAAAAGCACTGTCTTTTCAGATTTAGCGCCTCGAAGCACTGCAGTAACAGAGCTAAGTCCTTTTCCTGTCGTAACCTCAAGACCTAAACCTTCGAGTGCAGCGATAATTTTCGATTGAGTCTTAGGTAGATTCAATCCAATTTCAGGTTCTTGATGAAGCGCTCGACGAAGGCTCGCTAAATCACTCTGGATTTCACTTGCTTGAGTTTGAAAATTACTCACTTTCGACCCTCCATCAATTTAGTTTGGAAGGTGATCATAACTAGCCCAATAACCCACTGTCTATGAAAATGTTGCCTCGTAGCAAAATGTATTGAGACCGTCACATTCGGACAAACGCGCACTTGCGTTTTATAGAGGCACCGACCTATAAGCCGGAAAACACAGGCAGTATTCTTATCCAGTGGAGATTGTTATCACGACTGAAAAGTCACTAACTGATGAACTAGCGCAGATACTTCAAGCGCACTGGCTTTTTTGCACTTCCTCCACCCCTATCGAGCACGTATATGCGCTAGATGCCTCCAAGTTGTTTTCGCCAGATATCACGGTGTTCGGTGCTCGTATTGATGGAGAGCTTGTCGGTGTAGGTGCCATTAGAAAACTAGATGCACATCATGCAGAGCTTAAATCTATGCACACCTTGGCTAAATCCAGAGGATCAGGTGTTGGAAGAGCAATGGTTGCTTATATAGAGGATTTTGCAAGAAGTAGCGGTATTGAACGAATGAGCCTTGAAACAGGAACGAATGAGCCTTTCAAACCGGCACGTGAACTCTATAAGTCTCTGGGATACAACAGTTGTGATGCCTTTGGCGACTATGTCCTAAGCGAAGACAACATGTGTATGACCAAATTAATTTGAAAAAGAAGAG
>WLKQ01000011.1 GCA_009701185.1 Actinomycetota bacterium
CATTACCCATTCCGTTTAGTTCCTCCTGGAATTCTTGCTGCACACCTTGAAAAGATTTGTAACTCAGAAGGCGTCAGTGTTGCTAAAGGTGTTATTCCATTAGTTGTTCGTGCATCTGGTGGATCTGTTCGCGATGCACTATCTGTACTTGGACAGTTATTGGCTGGTGCGGGCGATGATGGAGTTAGTTATGACATTGCGATTCAATTATTAGGTTTCACCGACGGCGCATTATTAGATGATGCAGTAGATGCAATCGCCGCCCATGATGGTGCGACTCTCTTTAAAACTATGGACCGAGTCATCGAATCAGGTCATGACCCTCGCCGATTTACCGCCGACATGTTGGAACGAATCCGCGACTTAATGATTGTCGATGCACTCAAGGATTCAACCGTTAACTCCATTTTGCGGGATATGCCCGATGATCAGATGGAGCGCATGCGTAATCAAGCCTCTCGAATCGGTAGTGCCAATCTTTCTAGGGCTGCAGATATTGCCGCCGAGGGACTGACTCAGATGCGTGGAGCCACCGCCCCACGACTAATGCTTGAGCTCATTTGTGGCCGGATCCTTCTACCTATTGGTGATTCAAGTGATTCAGGAATGCTCTCACGCATTGAACGTTTAGAGCGTGCAGAAAACCTTGCGCCAATGTCCACCGTTCGCTCTTCAGAGGCACGCACCGTGGAGCCAAAAGAAAGTACAGGCTCCACTCATGCGACCTCTGAAGTCACACACTCCAAAGTTGAGGAAGCGGAACCTACTGCAAAGAGCTCGTCTGTATCCCAATCTGGTGCATTTGATATCTCTGCTTTACGCCGAGCATGGCCTGATGTTATTGAAGATGTTAAAAAACGCCGCCGACTTACATGGTCATTACTGAGTGCATCGGCTCAAGTATTAGCTGTTGATGAAACGGCAATCACTATTGGAATCTTTAATGCTGGAGCGCGCGATTCATTCGTTCGCTCCGAGTCCGATGAAATTCTTCGCAAAGCTTTCGTAGATGTTGTTGGTATTGATCGTCGCATTGAATGCGTTGTAGATCCTTCAATCGATACTAATACTCCAGCAGCTCGTGAGACTAGAACATCAGAGGCCCCAACAGATAAAAATTTATTGTCGGGTGCAGCATTGCTCGCACAAGAGCTCGGCGCTAAAGTGATTGAGAAGAATTTATAGATGTCAGGTATGTACGAAGGCGCAATCCAAGATTTAATAGATGCCCTAGGTCGCTTGCCAGGTATTGGTCCGAAATCTGCACAGCGAATTGCTTTTCATATCTTGCAAGCCGAGCCAGAGATTGCTGCCGCACTTGTTGATTCAATCCGAACCGTAAAAGATCGAGTTAAGTTTTGCACCACATGTGGAAATGTCTCTGAAGAAGATGAATGTCGTATCTGTCGCGATCCGCGCCGTGAAACTTCTTCCATCTGCGTTGTAGAAGAAAGTAAAGATGTCATTGCAATCGAACGTACTCGTCAATTTCGAGGTAAGTATCATGTGTTAGGTGGAGCGATCTCTCCGATTGATGGAATTGGTCCCGAGCAGTTACGTATTCGAGAGTTAATGTCGCGCTTGAGCGATCCAGAAATCACCGAAGTTATCTTGGCAACTGATCCAAACCTTGAGGGCGAGGCCACGGCCACATATTTAGCTCGCATGATTAAACCGTTAGATATAAAGGTGTCACGATTGGCATCGGGCCTACCCGTAGGTGGAGATCTGGAATATGCCGATGAAGTGACCCTTGGTCGAGCCTTTGAGGGCCGCCGAAACGTTTAATCCCATTATGTGACACGCAGACCGTCTCATATAGTAAGAAAATCAGAAAAATGGTTAGCGCCACCAGAATTAATGCGCCACCATTGCTACATGGGACTCATTGTTCAGAAATACGGCGGCTCCTCAGTAGCCGATGCCGAGGGCATGAAGCGCGTTGCCAATCGAATTGTGGCTGCCAAGCGCGATGGAAATCAGGTCGTTGTCGTGGTCTCGGCCATGGGAGATACGACCGATGAACTCATTGATTTAGCTAAACAAATCACGCCTATTCCTTCCGGGCGCGAGCTAGATATGTTGCTTACTGCCGGAGAGCGAATCTCGATGGCGTTGTTAGCTATGGCAATTACAAATTTAGGACATGAAGCACGTTCATTTACAGGCAGCCAAGCTGGAGTTATCACAACATCAGCACATGGCCGTGCACGCATTATCGATGTGACACCAGGTCGTATTCAAGAAGCACTTAAAGAAGGTGCGATTGCGATCGTTGCAGGTTTTCAAGGAATTTCTCAAGATACTAAAGATGTAACAACACTTGGTCGTGGCGGAAGTGACACGACTGCCGTTGCATTAGCAGCAGCACTTGAAGCCGATGTCTGCGAAATTTATACCGACGTCGATGGAGTGTTCAGCGCAGATCCACGAGTTGTACCTAGTGCGCGAAAATTAAAAACAGTTACGTATGATGAAATGTTAGAGCTTGCAGCAAGTGGTGCAAAAGTTTTACATCTGCGATGTGTTGAGTATGCACGTCGATATGACTTACCAATTCACGTACGTTCATCTTTTTCAACCAACGAAGGAACATGGGTAGTTAAAAATCACCCAGAAGGAGCAGACATGGAACAAGCAATCATCTCTGGAATCGCACACGATAAGAGTGAAGCGAAAATAACAATTGTCGGGGTACCTGACCGTACCGGTGTAGCTGCGCGCATCTTTCAAGCAATTGCCGATGCCGATATCAACATCGACATGATTGTTCAGAATGTTTCTGCCGCCGCCACTGGCTTAACAGATATTTCATTTACTCTTCCTAAAGCTGAAGGTGTTGATGCAACAGCTATCTTGCAAAAACTGCAGGGTGAAGTTGGCTTTGCTTCGATTCAATACGATGATCAAATTGGAAAGCTGTCATTAGTCGGTGCGGGAATGCGCTCACATCCAGGCGTAACTGCAACGTTTTTCGGCGCTTTATCTGATGCAGGAGTCAATATTGAGATGATCTCAACCTCTGAAATCCGTATCTCAGTTATCTGCCGTGAAGCCGACTTGGAGCGTGGAGCGAGGGCTGCCCACAGCGCATTCGAATTAGATGCCGATAACAACGAAGCACTTGTTTATGGAGGAACTGGTCGATGACTAAACCTTCACTTGCCGTTGTTGGCGCAACTGGGGCTGTTGGCACAGTCATGTTGGGAATCCTGTCTGAGCGCGAAGATGTCTGGGGAGAGATTCGCTTAATCGCTTCCGCACGCAGTGCTGGAAAGAAATTAATGTGCCGTGGGGAAGAGCTGACTGTTGTTGCGCTATCACCTGAAGCATTTGATGGCATTGATGTCGCAATGTTCGATGTACCTGATGAGATTTCCGCTGAGTGGGCTCCGATTGCTGCATCACGTGGTGCAGTTGTTGTAGATAACTCAGGAGCGTTTCGCATGGATGCTGATGTTCCACTAGTGGTTCCAGAAGTTAATCCACAAGAAGTAAAGAATCGACCTCGAGGAATTATTTCTAATCCGAACTGCACGACACTTTCAATGATTGTTGCCCTGGGAGCATTGCATCGCGATTATGAATTACAGGAACTTGTAGTTTCGTCATATCAAGCAGCATCAGGTGCGGGCCAAGCTGGCATCGATATCTTGCGCGAACAAATTAAGCAAGTGGCCGGAACTGATGCGGGAACTGTTTCTGGAGATTCGCGCAAACATATAACTGATACTGGCCCATTTCCAACTCCGCTTGCACTCAACGTCATTCCTTGGGCTGGTTCACTTAAAGCAGATGGATATTCATCCGAAGAACTCAAAGTTCGCAATGAATCGCGAAAGATTTTGGGACTTCCGCACCTAAAAGTTTCTGCAACATGTGTACGAGTGCCTGTAATTACCACTCACTCGTTAACTGTTCACGCAGTTTTTGCGAAAGAACCTTCACGAAAAGGCGCTCAGGACATCCTTGAAAACGCTGCCGGAGTGAAGTTAGTCGATGACCCAGAGAACTATAAATTTCCAACACCAGCTGATGTGGTGGGAACTGATCCAACATGGGTAGGCCGAGTTCGAAAGAGCATTGATGATCCGATGGCTTTAGACATGTTTGTCTGCGGTGACAACCTGCGCAAAGGTGCAGCGTTAAATACGGCTCAGATCGCTGAACTTCTGGCGGTAGAGTTCACATCATGAGTATTAAAGAGCAGTTACGCCTAGATCTAACCGAGGCCATTCGCAGCAGAGATGAACTTGTCTCCGGAACTATTCGTATGGTTCTTAGTGCGATTACAAATGAAGAGGTTGCGGGCAAAGAGGCTCGTGTACTTAGTGATGATGAAGTTATCACTGTGTTATCGCGTGAAGCTAAGAAGCGCCGCGAAGCATCAGAAGCATTTGAAGCCGCAGGCCGTACCGATAAAGCTACGCTTGAAAAAGCAGAAGGTGAAGTAATTGCTAAGTATCTTCCAGCTCAACTGAGCTCCGATGACATTAAGACAATTATTGCAACTGCAATTGCGTCAACTGGTGCAGCGGGTCCAAGTGACATGGGCAAAGTAATGGGTGCGATTAAGCCTTTAATCGCAGGCAAGGCCGATGGTTCAATAGTTTCAACCTTAGTAAAGGAAGCGTTAAATAAATGAAATTTGAATATGCAACTGTGCCATTACTTTCTCACGCAACAAAGCAGATTTTAGATACATGGGGCTCAGATGGTTGGGAGCTCGTTCAAGTTATTCCAGCACCAGGAACTGGTGAACAGCTAGTGGCGTACATGAAAAGAGAGATCAAATGAATACAGTCGATGTTCGCGCAAAGCTTGCAGAGCTAGGTCTTGAACTTCCAGTTGCTGCAAAGCCAGTTGCTGCATATGTTCCTGCGATCCGCACAGGAAATATCGTTTTTACTGCTGGTCAACTTCCACTAGTAAATGGTGAAATGGCTGGAGTTGGTAAAGTCGATGGAGAGATAACACCTGAACGCGCTAAGGAGCTGGCGCAAATTTGCGCACTTAACGCACTAGCTGCAGTTGAAACAGTCGCCGACGTCAATAAGATTACAAAAATTGTTCGCGTAGTTGGTTATGTCAACGGAGTATCGGGATATATCAATGCGCCAGTAGTTGTAAATGGTGCCAGTGAACTGTTTTTAGCTATCTGGGGCGATGGAGCAAAACATGCTCGCAGCGCAGTTGGAATTGCAGAGCTTCCGCTGAATTCACCAGTAGAGATTGAGCTAACGGTCGAAATAACCGACTAAGACCACTTATAACTGAAGTTGCAACTTAACGCGGAACCTCTCACAACTTGCTGTGACTGTTGCGCTCGGTCATTTACCGCGCTTTGATAACCGATCAAAGTCAGTAATTAATACAGCACGACCATCAAGCTTTAACCAACCACGGCCAGCAAAATCGGCCAAGGCTTTGTTTACTGTTTCACGAGAAGCGCCAACTAACTGTGCCAACTCTTCTTGAGTTAAGTCGTGATGAACAAAAAGACCTTCAGGTGTTTGCTTTCCAAAGCGCTCTCCAAGATCAATGAGGGCTTTCGCAACGCGACCTGGCACATCCGAGAAGACTAAATCTCCAACGGCTTCATTTGTGCGACGTAAACGTTGCGCAAGACGCTCTAATAAGTGCAGCGCAACTGCAGGATTTACCGCTAACCATGGAATTAACTCTTTATGTCCAAGGCTTAAAAGTTTGGCATCTGTTACTGCAGTTGCAGTTGACGTACGTGGGCCTGGATCAAAAAGACTGAGTTCGCCAAACATTTCACCAGGTCCGAGGATTGATAAAAGATTCTCACGACCATCACCGCTAGATGTTCCAAGCTTGAGCTTTCCTTCAACGATTACGTACAGGTGGTCACCGTCATCGCCCTCTGCAAAGAGCACATTGCCCTTTGAAATCTTTACTGGATCCATAGATGCGCGTAAAGAGGCTGACGCTTCATCGTCGAGGGCAGTAAAGAGTGGAGCTTTGCGAAAGACATCGTCTTGGAGGGTCACGAGGGGTACTTTATCCCCATGACCGCCGATAAAGAAAATCAGAAGGCGGCTCGTGCTATCTATCGGATCCTCACCAAAACATACCCAGACATACGTTGCGAACTGGATTTTACGAATCCACTTGAGTTAATTGTCGCTACGGTCCTCAGCGCTCAGTGCACAGATAAGAGAGTTAACACTGTTACCCCAGCTCTCTTTAAGAAGTATAAGAATGTAAAAGCTTTTGCCAAGGCGGATATTCACGATATCGAGAACTTAATTTTCTCAACTGGTTTTTATCACAGCAAAGCCCGTCATATTAAAGGCTTAGCGGTAAAAATATTGACTGAGTTCCAAGGAGAAGTTCCATCAACCCTCGAAGAGTTAATTACTTTGCCAGGAGTGGGCCGCAAAACTGCGAACGTAGTTTTAGGGCATGCATTTGATATTCCAGGAATCACCGTTGATACACATTTTGGTCGCCTATCACGACGTTTTGGTTGGACATCAGAGAAAGATCCAGTGAAAGTTGAACACATAGTGGGTGCATTGATCCCACAAGCAGAGTGGACAAATCTTTCACAGCGAATGATTTGGCATGGTCGGCGAATTTGTCATTCTCGCAAGCCAGCATGTGGAGTCTGTCCAGTAGCAAAGGTATGTCCTAGCGTTGGCATAGGTGAAATGAATGTTGAGAAAGCACAGCTTTTGCTTAAGACCGATAAGGATTTCCGATGAAGAGGATTGCTGTGTTAGTTGTAACTTTGTTGCTCACTGGTTGTACTTCAGCGAGTCAAGAAGTTGCGGGTGAATTAGTTTCGTGTTCGACTGTGAAAACCCAAAGTGTTTCCGATCCAATTTCACTTGGTTGCTTGGATGGTAGTGAAGGTGCAGCAATCAATGGAATTAAAGGTCCGGCAATTATTAATGTATGGGGCTCATGGTGCGGTCCATGCAAAGAAGAGTTTCCAATTCTTAAGTCCTTCTATCAAAAAGCCCAAGGAGATGTTGAATTAATAGGCGTTGATGTAGAGGAATCTTCGATAAAAGCCGGGCAGAGCTTTGTCATTAAAAACGGAATCACCTGGCCAAATCTCTATGATTCAAAGGGTTCATCGCGCAAGTATTTTGGAATGGGAGTTCCAGTAACGTGGTTTATTAGCGCTGATGGAGCTGTGGCCTATAAACACATAGGCGTAATAAAGAATGAAATAGAGTTAATTTCACTCACATCAAAGTACTTGGGCGTAAAGCTTTAATCCTCATCCTTGGCACTTTGTAAGCCCTGTGAAATCAGCTTCATCACATTAGGGTCCGCCAAGGTAGTGGCATCTCCCACAACTCGATCTTCAGCAACATCGCGCAATAAGCGTCGCATAATCTTGCCACTTCGAGTTTTAGGAAGTTCATTAACAATCAAAATCTGACGGGGCTTAGCAATTGCACCAATCTCCTTAGCAACGTGGTTACGAAGCTGAAGATTAAGTTCATCACCATTGGCATGTTCAATTCCGCCACGCAAAATAACGAAGGCAACAATTCCTTGACCTGTCATTGCATCTGTGGCACCAACAACAGCAGCTTCTGCAACTGCCTCATGAGAGACAAGTGCGGATTCGACTTCAGTTGTCGAAATTCGGTGACCAGAAACATTCATAACATCATCGACGCGACCGAGTAACCAGATTGCGCCTTCGTCATCTAACTTTGCGCCATCTCCGGCAAAGTAAATTCCCTGAAAACGCGACCAATACGTTTCTTTGTATCTCTCATCTTCGCCCCACACACCGCGAAGCATTGAAGGCCATGGCTCATCAAGAATTAAATAACCGCCATGACCATTACCAACAGGTGTTGCTTTATCATCAACAACCTGAACACTAATTCCAGGAATTGCATGCATGGCCGATCCTGGTTTAGTTGCAGTGACACCTGGTAATGGTGAGATCATGATTGCGCCAGTTTCAGTTTGCCACCATGTATCAACAATTGGGCAACGACTTCCACCGATTATTTCTCGGTACCACATCCATGCCTCAGGGTTGATAGGTTCACCAACACTTCCGAGCAAGCGAAGTGATTCTAAATTGTGTGCTTGTGGGAACTCATCGCCCCATTTCATCCATGTTCGAATCAATGTTGGAGCGGTATACAAAATCGTTACCCCGTATTTAGCAACGAGTTCAAAAATGCGACCCTTATGCGGAGTATCTGGAGTTCCTTCATACATAACCTGTGTTGCACCATTAATCAGTGGCCCATAAACAACATAGCTATGGCCCGTAATCCAGCCAACATCGGCGGTGCACCAATAGACATCGGTTTCAGGCTTGATATCGAATACAACTTTGTGGGTGTAAGCAACTTGGGTTAAATAGCCGCCCGTGGTGTGAAAAATACCCTTTGGCTTAGCGGTAGTGCCTGATGTGTACAAAATAAATAGGGGATGCTCAGCATCAAAACTCTCAGCCACATGCTCTTCTGATTGGCGGCCAACAATGTCATGCCACCAAATATCACGATCAGTCCAAGCAGTTTCTTGTTTAGTTCGTTGAACAACGATAACTTTTTCTACGTTGTGCTTTCCTTTAAGTGCATCATCAACTGCGGGCTTAAGTGCAAACGCCGCACCTTTTCTAAAACCACCGTCGGCAGTTATCACTAACTTTGCATCAGCATCTTGAATACGAGACAGCAATGCATCTGCGGAAAAACCACCAAAGACAACTGAGTGTGGTGCTCCAATACGTGCACATGCCAACATGGCAATGGCAGCCTCTGGAATCATCGGCATATAAATTGCAACGCGATCACCAGATTTTATTCCAATTTCTAATAATGCATTTGCGGCCTTTTTAACTTCGACTAAAAGTTGCGCATACGTAATAGTTTGAGTGTCACCGGGTTCGCCTTCGAAGTGAAAAGCAACTCGATTGCCTCGACCTTCTGCAACATGTCGATCAAGTGCACTTACCGAGGCGTTAAGTTTTCCGCCTACAAACCATTTAGCGTATGGAGGTTGCCAATCCAGAACTTGGCTCCACGGTTTGTCCCAAACAAGTGCATGTGCTTGAGTTTCCCAAAACGCTAGCCGATCCACATCTGCATTTACGTAGGCATCTGCCTGAGCATTTGCTTGTGCCACAAACTCAGCACTGGGCGGGAAGTGGCGATTCTCGTTTAATAAGTTCTCTAAAGATTCTTGGCTCATAACGAGTGAGATTACCCGTTCATCTTTGTTATCAACAGTGTTGCGGGAGTGCTCTTTCTCATTGAGCCCACTCGGCCACACTGCGCAGAACCCAACCAAAGGAGACTTATGACAATCGCAACTTTTTTCATGCTCTTCCTAAAGCTATTGAGCAACCCCACGGTAGTCGCAGCCATTTCCCGCTTTTTGAGCAGCGTCCTAAAAATCTTGATGTAGAAGCCAATAGCCCCCAAGAACAGGCTCACCTTGGGGGCTTTTTCGTGCCGCTTTTGTGCAGAGTGGCGGGTAAGTGAGAGGATTGGCCGTAAGCCTCTAGATGGTCCAATGAAGCGCTCTCCTAGAGTTTTACACCAGAGCCTCTAGGAGCAGAACATGCCAATTGCAACCCCTGAAATTTATGTAGACATGTTGGATCGTGCCAAAAAAGGCGCATTTGCTTATCCAGCGATTAACGTTTCCTCATCACAGACAATTACCGCCGCTATTCGTGGTTTCGCCGAAGCAGAGTCTGATGGAATTATTCAATTTTCTTGGGGCGGGGCTGAATACGCTTCGGGTTCAACAGTTAAGAAGATGGTTGATGGCGCAGTTGCGCTCGCAGAATACGCACATGTAGTTGCAAAAAACTACAACGTAAATATTGGAATTCACACTGATCACTGCCCAGCTGAAAAGCTAGATGGCTTTATGCGTCCCCTTTTAGCATTCGGTGCAGAACGTCTTGCATCAGGCAAATCG
The DNA here is from genome assembly GCA_009701185.1 of Actinomycetota bacterium. GTDB lineage: Bacteria > Actinomycetota > Actinomycetes > Nanopelagicales > Nanopelagicaceae > Planktophila. The sequence goes on from WLKQ01000011.1 coordinate 9,943, forward strand.
CCACTTTTTAATTCACACATGTGGGATGGTTCAGCTGTTTCAATGACCGAAAACATGAAGGTCGCAAAAGAGATGTTAGACATGTCAATTGCTGCTCGAACAATTCTTGAAATTGAAATCGGTGTTGTTGGTGGAGAAGAAGATGGCATTGAAGCAAAGCACGATGCGAAACTTTATTCTCATCCTGAAGATGCACTACTTACAATTGAAACTCTAGGCACAGATGCCCGCTACCTTGTAGCTGCGACTTTTGGAAATGTTCACGGCGTATATAAACCAGGCAATGTTGTTTTGCAACCAAAAATCTTGGCAACATTACAAGAAGCCGTTTCTGCAAAGTTAGGTCTACCAGCTGGAAGTAAGCCTATGGACCTCGTTTTCCATGGTGGTTCAGGCTCATTGCTTTCAGAGATTCGTGAATCTCTTGATTACGGTGTGATAAAGATGAACATCGATACCGACACTCAATATGCATTCACTCGCCCAGTTGTAGATCACATGCTTAAGAACTACGACGGCGTGCTAAAAATTGATGGTGAGGTTGGAAACAAAAAGAGTTATGACCCACGTGCGTGGGGTAAGGCCGCTGAGGCTGGAATGGCTGCCCGCGTTTTACAAGGTTGTGAAGATCTTCGTTCTATCGGTACTTCATCACTCAAGTAATTTCTAACTAACCGGAGAGGCTTTACCAATGCCTGCACTTGTATTGCTCGGCGCCCAATGGGGCGATGAAGGCAAAGGTAAAGCTACCGATTTACTCGGTGATCGCGTTGATTATGTAGTGCGTTACCAAGGTGGCAATAACGCTGGCCACACGGTAGTTATTGGTGATCAAAAATACGCACTTCACTTATTGCCATCTGGAATTCTCTCTCCAAATGTTGTTCCGGTTATTGGCAATGGTGTTGTTATCGATCCAGGTGTTTTGCTGGAAGAGATTAAAGGTCTTACCGAGCGCGGAATTGATTGCAGCAAGTTAGTCATTTCTACTAATGCACATTTAATTACGCCGTATCACCGCACAATCGATAAAGTTTCTGAGCGCTTCTTAGGTAAATCTAAGATTGGCACAACAGGTCGCGGTATTGGACCAGCCTATGCTGACAAAATTAACCGCATCGGAATCCGCGTACAAGATTTATTTGATCCATCGATTCTGCGCCAAAAGATTGAGAGTGCGCTGCGCGATAAGAACCAAGTGCTTATCAAGGTGTTTAACCGTAAAAACATCGAAGTAGATGAGGTTTTAGAAGAGTATCTAGCGTATGCAGAAATTCTTCGACCATATGTCACAGATACAGTCTTGCTTCTAGATGAAGCGTTAAAGGCGGGCAAGCGCGTTCTACTTGAAGGATCACAGGGAACCTTGCTAGATGTAGATCACGGTACATATCCTTTCGTAACATCAAGTAATCCAACTGCAGGTGGTGCATGTACAGGTAGCGGCATTGGACCAACCAAGATTGATCGAGTCATAGGAATTGTTAAGGCGTATACAACACGTGTTGGAAGTGGCCCTTTTCCTACAGAACTTTTTGATGAAGATGGCGAAGCACTTCGCAGAATTGGTGGAGAAATCGGGGTTACAACCGGTCGTGCGCGTCGTTGTGGTTGGTATGACGCACCTATCGCGCGTTATGCAGTTCGTGTAAATGGATTAACTGATTTCTTCTTAACAAAGTTAGATGTCTTAACTGGTTGGGAGAAAATTCCTGTTTGTGTTGCCTACGAAATTGATGGCAAGCGCGTCGAAGAACTTCCAGCTTCACAATCAGATTTCCACCACGCAAAACCTATTTATGAGTATTTACAAGGGTGGACTGAAGATATTACGGCGGCACAAAAACTTAGCGATCTCCCAAAGGCTGCTCAGGACTACATCGCATTCTTAGAGAAGATATCGGGCGCTCCTATGAGCGCTATCGGAGTTGGTCCAGGTCGAAATCAAACAATCGTTGTAAAGGATTTCATCTAAAACATGAAAATCCTCCTAGTCGGAAGCGGCGGTCGTGAACACGCGCTAGCACTAGGACTACACGCAGATACTGCATGTACAGAGCTTCACGTTGCACCCGGCAATCCAGGCATTGCCGGGTTTGCGCAGTGTCATCCAGTGGATATTTCTAGTAATGCCGAAATCGTTGCTCTGGCTCAAAAAATTGCTGCAGACCTAGTTGTCATTGGCCCTGAATTACCTTTAGTTAATGGTGTTGCAGATGATCTACGCAGATTAAAAATTCCGGTATTTGGTCCTTCAAAGGCTGCCGCACAACTTGAGGGATCAAAAACTTTTGCTAAAGAAGTCATGGCCGATGCGGGCGTACCAACTGCACAGAGTTTTACATGCACGACACGTGCAGAATATGAAAAAGCTCTCGACTCATTCGGTGCACCTTATGTAGTAAAAGATGACGGCTTGGCTGGTGGAAAAGGCGTAGTAGTTACACATAATCGACAGGAGGCTTTGGATCACGCAATCGCCTGCGAGCGAGTTGTGATTGAAGAGTATTTGAATGGACCAGAAGTTTCCTTATTTGGTATTAGCGATGGCAATTCAATACTTGCGATGCAACCCGCACAAGATTTCAAACGTGCCGGTGATAATGATGAGGGTTTAAATACTGGAGGAATGGGTGCTTACTCACCATTGCCGTGGGCACCATCAGATATCGTTGAAGATACGTATAAACAAGTTCTTGCTCCGATGATTGCAGAAATGAATGCACGTGGAACGCCTTTTGTTGGCCTGCTCTATGCAGGCTTAGCACTTACAGATCACGGAACCAGAGTCATTGAGTTCAATGTTCGCTTCGGAGATCCAGAAACTCAAGCATTAATTCCATTACTTAAGACTCCGCTAGCAACACTGTTGTTTAAAGCTGCCACTGACGGTCTGGCCGATGAAGTTTTAGAGTGGAAAAGTGATTCAGCGGTTACAGTTGTTTTAGCGGCAGAGGGTTACCCTTCGGCACCTAAAAGCGGTGGCTCTATTTCGTCAGTTCCTTCGATAGATAATGTTCAGATTTTTCATGCGGGCACCGTCAATAACGGACAGGGACTTGTTGCCAGCGGCGGCCGCGTCCTGGCAGTAACGGGAATTGGCTCTGATTTAACCGAAGCTAGAGACCGGGCATATCGCTCGATTAGTCAGATTTCGCTGCCTGGCTCGTTTTATCGCAGCGACATTGCACTCAACGCGTCAGTGGCAGAGAAGGGCAATTAAATGACCGATAATTCACCAGTGAGCTTATTAGCTGATCGATATGCCTCCGCAGCCATGCGCAGCATTTTTGCGCCACAAGAAAAGATAATTCTAGAACGTCGCTTATGGATTGCAGTCATGCGCAATCAATCAAAGTTGGGGCACGCAATTTCAGAATCAGTCATAAGCGACTATGAGAAAGTGCTCTCAACTGTAGATCTAGCATCTATCGACGCCCGTGAAAAGCAGACACGTCATGATGTCAAAGCTCGCATTGAAGAGTTCAATGCGTTAGCTGGACATGAAGCAATTCATGCAGGCATGACTAGCCGCGATTTAACCGAGAATATAGAAGCGTTACAGATTCGAAATGGCCTAGATATTGTTCATAACAAAGTTGTGACACTTCTTGCTCGATTAGGCGAACGCGCTGCGCAGTACGCAGATCAACCAATTGCAGGTCGTTCACATAATATTCCAGCACAAGTTACAACATTAGGAAAACGTTTTGCATCTGCCGCCGAGGAACTTCTATTTGCATACGAACGCCTAGTTGCATTGCAAGAGCGTTATCCAATGCGTGGTATAAAAGGTCCAGTGGGAACTGCGCAGGATTCAATTGATTTACTTTCTTCATCCGATGCACACAACACATTAGAACTAGCCATTGCCAAGGAACTTGGCTTTAACCATGTATTAGATTCAACTGGACAGATTTATCCACGCTCATTTGATTATGATGTTGTTACAACTCTTGTTCAACTGGCATCTTCACCATCATCATTAGCAACATCGATTCGCTTGATGGCTGGTGCTGAGTTAGTAACTGAAGGTTTTAAAGCTGGTCAAGTAGGTAGCAGCGCAATGCCGCATAAAATGAACACTCGCTCATGTGAACGGGTCAACGGGCTATCGGTTGTATTACGTGGCTATGCATCCATGGTCAGCGAACTTGCTGGTGATCAATGGAATGAAGGCGATGTTTCATGCAGCGTTGTTCGACGCGTTGCTCTTCCCGATGCTTTTTATGCAATCGATGGCTTGCTAGAGACCATGTTGACGGTTCTAGATGAGTTTGGCGCTTTTCCGGCAGTTATAGCTGCCGAATTAGAGCGCTATCTGCCCTTCTTAGCGACCACCAAGATTTTGATGGCGGCAGTTAAAGCGGGAGTTGGTCGAGAAGTTGCTCATGAAATTATTAAAAAGCATGCAGTAAAGGCGGCGCTTGGAATGCGCGAAGGTGCAGCCAATACGCTTCTTGATGATCTTGCAGGCGATAGAAGTTTGCCGCTTGACCGTGCTGCATTAGATCTATTAATAAGTACTCCACTTGAATTTACTGGCGATGCTCGCCAACAAGTTGCTCGAGTTGTTAGTCGCATCGATGCGATTACTTCCGCGCACCCTGCAGCAGTGCAGTACAAGCCCGGCTCTATTCGGTGAGTGGCTTCGGTCTTGCCGGTCCACCACCGGCAGTAAAGATTCCCGGGTGGACACATGTGCGTACCGGTAAAGTGCGCGACTTATATTCAAATGAAAACAACGAAATCTTATTAGTAGCATCTGATCGAGTATCGGCATTTGATTGGGTAATGCCAACAATGATTCCTAATAAAGGTGCAGTACTTACACAACTCTCACTTTTTTGGTTTGAACTTCTTGAAGATATTATTCCTAATCACGTCATCTCTGTCGACGTTCCTGCCATTGTTGAAGATCGTGCAGTAATTGTGCAGCCACTTGAGATGTTTGATATTGAGTGTGTGGCCCGCGGGTATTTAACTGGCAGCGGGTGGAGCGAGTATCAAAATAACGGCGCTGTATGTGGCAACCCTTTACCTAGTGGGTTACTAGATGGCTCAAAACTTTCAGAGGCAATCTTTACTCCAGCAACTAAGGCTGCTGTTGGTGATCATGATATTAATATTGATTTTGAAACCACCGTTCAAGCAATTGGTTCTGATGATGCACGAGCGCTTAAAGATCTCACACTTCGCCTCTATGACACCGCCGCTGATTTCGCCCACGAGCGAGGAATCATTCTGGCTGATACCAAGTTTGAATTTGGTCGAAATAGAAAAGGTGAAATTATTTTGGGCGATGAGGCGCTCACCCCTGATTCATCACGGTTTTGGGAGCTTTCCGCGTGGGCTCCAGGGGGAGCGCAAGCCTCCTTCGATAAGCAGTTTCTGCGCGACTACCTAGTATCAAGCGGTTGGGATAGAAATAGCCCACCGCCAGAGATTCCCGAAGAGATAGTAGAAAAGACTTCGCTTCGATACGAAGAAGCATTTTATCGTTTAACTGGCAGCAAGTTCTAATACAGGGAGAATAAGACCATGGCAAAGATCGTTGTAGACGTAATGTTGAAGCCTGAAATTCTAGACCCACAAGGAAATGCTGTCGCCTCTGCTCTACCACGACTCGGTTTTACTTTTGCAACATCGGTGCGCCAAGGAAAACGATTTGAAATTGAAGTTGAAGGAAATCCAACTCCTGCACAGTTAGCGGAAGTAGAAAAAGCCGCTGAAGTCTTGCTCTCTAATCCAGTCATTGAAAACTATGTTGTGAGAGTAGAACAATAATGCGCGTTGGAGTAATAACTTTTCCAGGCACACTAGATGATCGCGATGCAGCTCGTGCGGTCAACGTTGGCGGAGCCGAAGCGGTTGCTTTATGGCATGCCGATGCGGATTTAAAAAACGTTGATGCAGTTATTTTGCCAGGTGGTTTTTCTTATGGGGATTACTTGCGCTGCGGCGCAATCTCACGGTTTGCGCCTGTCATGAATTTAGTCATCGAAGCTGCAGGTAAAGGAATGCCAGTTTTGGGAATTTGCAATGGCTTTCAAGTTTTATGCGAGTCCCATTTATTACCTGGAGCCCTTACCCGAAACTCTGATCTTCACTTCTTGTGTCGAGACCAAGAAATTGAAATTACAAATACAACTACTGCCTGGACCTCATCGTATTCAGCTGGAGAAAAGATTGTGATTCCTCTAAAAAATGGTGAAGGCTCTTTCCAGTGTGACGATGAAACTTTGGCGCAACTTGAAGGCGAGGGTCGCGTTATAGCCCGATATGTTGGAGAAAATCCCAACGGATCACGCAATTTAATCGCAGGAATTTCAAATGCGCGTGGAAATGTTGTTGGCCTTATGCCCCACCCAGAGCACGCTATCGACACACTTACTGGCCCATCGGCCCAAGGCCTTGGCTTCTTCACCTCAATCCTGAACGCCATGGTGAAGTAATGGCCCTTGATACCGTAGCAATTGCCGAGACAACTCCAGATTCAATCCAACCTTTTGCCCAACTTGGATTAAAACCCGATGAGTATGCACGGATAAAAGAGATATTGGGTCGACGTCCAACATCATCTGAGTTAGCAATGTATTCAGTAATGTGGTCAGAACACTGCTCGTATAAATCTTCCAAAGTCCATCTAAAACAATTTGGTGACAAAGCACCTAAATCTGATGCGCTACTAGTTGGCATCGGTGAAAATGCCGGCGTTGTCGATGTTGGACAAGGTTATGCCGTAACTTTCAAAATTGAGTCACACAATCACCCATCTTTTGTTGAGCCTTATCAAGGTGCAGCAACAGGTGTTGGTGGAATTGTTCGTGACATTTTAACTATGGGTGCTCGACCGATTGCAGTTATGGATCCACTGAGATTTGGACCAGCAGATGCGCCTGATACACGTCGGGTATTACCAGGCATTGTTGCCGGTGTTGGCGGATATGGAAACTGTCTAGGGTTACCAAACATCGGTGGCGAAGTTATCTTTGATCAAACCTATGCAGGTAATCCTTTAGTGAACGCTTTATGTGTTGGCGTAATGAAGCACAGCGATATTAAGTTAGCTAAAGCTGCAGGTGCCGGTAATTTAGTTGTTTTGTATGGCGCAAAAACTGGTGGCGATGGAATTGGTGGAGTATCTGTACTTGCCTCTGAAACTTTTGGAGCCGGTGGATCGACTAAACGTCCTAGCGTTCAAGTCGGTGATCCGTTTGTAGAGAAAGTCTTAATTGAATGCTCACTTGAAATCTTTGCGGAGGACTTAGTCGTTGGTATCCAAGATCTGGGCGGCGCTGGATTATCGTGTGCGACGAGTGAACTTGCCTCAGGTGGCAGTGGTGGCATGAAAGTAGCGCTAGATAAGGTTCCTCTGCGTGATCCATCGCTATCGCCTGAAGAGATTTTGATGTCAGAATCACAAGAGCGTATGTGTGCGATTGTTGAACCTGAAAAACTTGCAAGATTCTTAGAGATCTGTGCGAAGTGGGATGTAACAGTTACCGCTATTGGAGAAGTTACAGATGGAGACCGTCTAGTAATCACATGGAATGATGAGATTATCGTGAACGTTCCGCCAAGAACCGTTGCCCATGAAGGCCCCGTTTATAACCGACCATTAGCGCAACCAGCTTATATTGATGAAGTAAACGCCCAAGTAGTTCAACTTCCAATTCCACATACTGCGGCAGAAATTAAAGCAACGGTTTTGGAACTTGCGGGTACTCCTAATTTGGCTGATAAATCCTGGGTTACATCGCAGTACGACAAATATGTTCAAGGCAACACAATTCAGTCACAGCCAGATGATTCAGGAATGGTTCGAATCGATGAGAAAACACATTTAGGTGTTGCAATTTCAACAGATGCGAATGCCAACTGGTCATATTTAAATCCATATCAAGGTGCAAAGCTTGCATTAGCTGAGGCGGCAAGAAATATTGCATCTGCTGGGGCACGTCCATTAGCTGTAACAAACTGTCTTAACTTTGGCTCACCCGAAGATCCTGGTGTCATGTGGCAGTTCGCTGAATCAGTGCGCGGTTTAGCTGATGGTTGTTTGGAGATGGGACTGCCAGTAACTGGTGGAAACGTTTCTTTCTATAACCAAACAGGTGCCGTTGCTATTTTGCCGACGCCAGTCATTGGTGTTTTAGGTGTTATTGATGATGTTCGGACACGTACACCTATGAGCTTTGATGTTGCTGGCTTAGATCTTTACCTTCTTGGTGATACATATGCTGATCTTGCTGGAAGTGAATGGGCTTTCATGCATGGACAACGAGTAGGTCAATCACCCACTGCAGATTTAGCCCGTGAAATGCGGCTTATAGAGGTACTTCTAGCTGGTCGAGAAGAGAAGATCTTTAGCGCAGCTCATGATTTAAGTCAGGGCGGACTCTCTGCTGGACTTACCGAAATGGTATTGCGCAACTCAATCGGTGCAACTATCGCGCTTGCGGATGTGGGCATCTCTTTATTGAGTGAAAGCCCAGGACGTGTCATTGTGGCAATTGAGCCAAGTAAAACTGATGCACTATCTACTCTTGCAGCCAAGCATCACATAACTCTTACTAAGCTAGGAACAACTGGCGGTGACTCACTAACTATTAACGATGCCGTGATTTCACTAGCTGAGCTCCGTACGGCTCATACTGCAACCTTTCCGAAACTCTTTGGATAAAATCGATGCGCGATCAAGAAACTTTAGAACAGGTTAAGAGCACACTTGCGCTCCTAACCGCTAAGGCTCCAGGCCGAGCTATCGAAGTGCGCGTTCCACCATATGCTGCAGTCCAATGTGGCGATGGTCCATTGCATACACGGGGTACACCGGCGAATGTCGTTGAAATGAATGCTCAAACATGGCTTGCCCTTGCCGCTGGGGAGATTTTATGGAGTGAAGCGCTAGACAACGGCGCAATCTCTGCTTCAGGGGTGCGTGCGGATTTAACACAGTATTTACCACTTAGGATTACAACATGAGCCGGCGCCCAGATGGACTGTTAAATCATGATATTTTGGATGCAGATAAGGGCCCACAAGATGCGTGTGGGGTTTTCGGAGTTTGGGCACCCGGAGAAGAAGTTGCAAAATTAACTTTTTACGGTTTATACGCGCTGCAACATCGCGGTCAAGAATCTGCCGGAATTGCTACAAGTGATGGAAAGCGAATTCTTGTCTATAAGGATATGGGTCTTGTATCGCAGGTCTTTACCGAAAGTGATTTAGCAACTCTGCCAGGAGATTTAGCAATCGGACACTGCCGTTACAGCACAACGGGATCGAGCACCTGGGTCAATGCACAGCCAACTTTGCGCCCAACTAAGTATGGAACGCTGGCTTTGGCCCATAACGGTAATTTAACGAATACTGGCGAATTAGCCGAGTTAGTTCAAAAACTTGAACCTTCAACTGGCCGCGACCGTGGTGCAACCACTGACACCGAAATCATGACTGCGCTGATCTCGTTACAAAATGAAAAAAATGTAGAAGCAAGTGCAATTTCAGTTTTACCACAACTAGAAGGTGCATTCTCTTTAGTCTTTATGGACGAACATACTCTCTATGCCGCACGTGATCGCCACGGAGTGAGGCCACTTGTTCTCGGCAAACTTGAAACTGGTTGGGTAGTTGCATCAGAGAGCGCAGCGCTAGATATTGTTGGCGCCGCATTTGTTCGCGAAATTGAGCCTGGTGAGTTTATTGCAATTGATGAAAATGGAGTTCGTTCACAGCGATGGGCGACGGCTGAACCAAAAGGATGTTTATTTGAATATGTTTATCTTGCCCGTCCAGATACATTAATTGCTGGTCAAGGAATTCACGTCACTCGCGTGGCCATTGGAGAACGCTTAGCTAAGGAAGCCCCGGTCGAAGCGGATTTAGTTATCCCAGTTCCTGAATCTGGAACACCAGCTGCGATTGGTTATGCAAAGGGATCTGGAATTCCATTTGGTATCGGATTAGTTAAAAACTCATATGTAGGTCGCACATTTATTCAACCATCACAGACAATTCGTCAATTAGGTATTCGACTTAAGCTCAATCCACTGCGTGAAATTATTGAAGGTAAACGTATTGTCGTTGTAGATGATTCGATTGTCCGCGGAAATACGCAGCGTGCGATTGTACGTATGCTACGTGAGGCAGGGGCACGTGAAATCCATGTTCGAATCTCTTCACCCCCAGTTAAGTGGCCTTGTTATTATGGAATTGATTTTGCAACGCGTGCAGAGTTAATCGCCAGCGGCCTTGAAATTGAAGAAATTCGTCGATCCATCGGTGCTGATTCTCTGGGTTATGTATCACTTGAGGGCTTGATCGAAGCGACGCAAATTCAGGAAAATAAGCTGTGTTCAGCCTGCTTTACTGGTACATATCCGATTCGTATTCCTGCCGATATGTCAGAAGGTAAGATGCGTCTTGAAATTAGTGAAGTGCACAGCCACGAATGAGTACATATAAAGACGCAGGCGTTGACATAGATGCAGGTGATCGCGCCGTTGAGTTAATGAAAGCATCGATAGCGAAAGCCTCCCGCAAGGAAGTCATTGGAAGTATTGGCGGCTTTGCCGGATTATTTGATGCAAGCGCACTTAAAAATATGAAGAAACCTTTGTTGGCAACATCAACAGATGGTGTTGGAACTAAGACAGAGATTGCACGAGCTCTAGGAAAATATGACACCATCGGAGAAGACTTGGTCGCCATGGTTGTTGATGACTTAGTTGTATGTGGAGCAGAGCCGTTATTTATGACTGACTACATTGCGGTCGGAAAAGTATTTCCGGAACGAATTGCCGAAATAGTTGCAGGTATTGCTCGCGGTTGCGAGAAAGCAAATACCGCGCTGATTGGTGGCGAAACCGCTGAACACCCAGGCTTACTTGACGATGATGAGTTTGATATTGCTGGCGCTGCCACCGGAGTCGTTGATTCAGATAATCAGTTAGGTGCGCACCTAATACAAGACGGTGATGTTTTAATTGCAATGCCATCAAGTGGCTTTCATGCAAACGGTTTTTCATTAGTTCGCCATATTATTAAGAGTAAGAATTTGAGTTTGCAGGCACATGTAAGTGAGTACGGTAAAACCTCAGGTGAGGTTTTCTTAACACCAACAGAGATTTATGCACTTGATTGTTTAGCGCTGATTAAATCAATGAAGGGGCAGTTACGAGCTTTTTCACACATTACAGGCGGTGGAATCGCAGAAAATACTGCACGCGTAATTCCAGATCACTTATGCGCAACGTATGAACGCTCGACGTGGTCGTTGCCAGTTGAGATGGAGTACATGGCATCAGTAGGTGGGGTTCCCCAGATAGATATGGAGCGAACCTGGAACTGCGGAATTGGCATGACGGCGATTGTTGCCCCTGAAGCCGCCGACCTGGCGCTAGCCTCTTTGGCCGCCCGGGGCATGAAAGCATGGGTCGCAGGGCGAGTTGGCCCCCGTCAGGACGCAGATTTACGCTCCACTTTGGAGGGCACGTACAGGGCGCGATAGCCTACCCCTCTGAGAATTAGACAGGTAAGGAGGTCGCTTTATGGGTCGCGGCCGAGCAAAAGCAAAACAAACCAAAGTAGCGCGGGATTTGAAGTACAACGCACAAGACATGGATCTTGATCGCCTCACAAAAGAGCTACATGGCGAAGTTGATACATCGAAAAATAGAGACGACGACGATCCCTTCGCTGAGGGCAATTACATCCCACGTGCGTGAGACCAACTCCCTACGTCGCTTCACTTCGTATTTACGAACCACTGTCAGCATTTGAACCTGCAGATCGTTTACGTTGGCAGGGCATCGACCTAAATGACGAAAGTATTTTTCGCGAAGAAGAGTTAGCTCTGCGCCGACTTGTAGTTCCAGAACCACCAGCTGGTCGTCCTGATGGTGTTCACGTCCTTGAAGTCGAAGGTGAAAGATATGTAAGTCCTTGGGCAACTGCAACTAGATGTTGGGCAGCACTAGATAGCTTTAAAGACTCATTGCCAAGTACCGTTGTTCCATTTTTTCTTACTCCGTCAATGGAAGATGTAATTACTGCCGGCATTGATTTATTAGAAGATAAAGTCCCACATATTCTTAATGAAACATGGGTTATTCCACCTCGTTGGTTTTTATTATTTGTTCCGGAAGAGCGCTACCGTGGAGAAGATGCACATGGTTTAGTAACGCGTTGCCGTACAACAATTGCACAAGCAAAAACTCGTGCACAATCGGCACATGAAACTGTCGTAGCTGCTTTTGGCGAAGGACCCGTAGAGCAAGATCTTGAAAATCTTCTCGGTTGGCTTGAAATGTTTCATCCAAAATCTTATCTCGAGCTTGATTACGGCGGGTTAGCGAACTATCTTGATAAATCACTTCGAGATAATGGCCATGAAGGACTAGACGACGACACCTCTATCGAAGATGTTTTACAGTCACTAGTTGGCCTTTCAGCAGCAGATGGAATGGTGGCAGGTCAGGGCTACGAGCGACTCATGTCGCGCTGGCGCAATGTACAAGGCTTAGAATCAGCTAATTAACTGTATGCAACATATTGCGTTAGATAGTTTTACTCGCAATACTTGCGGACTGCTGTAAATGAAGGGGAGAGAATGAGCCGTTTGCCTGATGCTGAAGTTCTTCTCACGCCGAAAGAGGTTGCAGCTAGATTTCATGTGAATCCAAAGACAGTGACGCGCTGGGCTAAGGCTGGAAAATTGACCCCAATTAGAACCCTGGGTGGGCACCGCCGTTACCGCGAATCAGAAGTATTAGAGCGTTTACGTGAGTATAAAGAGAGCACTAATTAAAGATATGATTGGCCCATGGCCGATGATAAGAAACCCGCAGATGATGCTCGCGCTAAGTTTTTAGAGGCGCTAGAAAAAAAGAAGCACAAGAACTCATCTCTTCCTGGAAGTGGCACCTCATCGGGACCTAAAGTCGGGGGAGCACAAGCAGGCGGTGCACCAGCTCCACGTTTCCAACGTAAGTCAGGTCCTTCAGGTTCTGCTGGCTAAGTGGCAGATCAACTCTTAATTGAAATACGAGTTCGTCCTAATTCTTCACGTAATAAAGTTGGTGGAACTGTTGGTGACCCTGCGCGTTTAGTTGTGGCGGTGCAAGCACCCGCAGTTGATGGGAAAGCAAACGAGGCAGTGATTAAAGAGTTAGCTAAAGCCTTTGATATTCGCGCCCGAGATTTCACAATCGTCTTTGGTGAACTTGCTCGCGACAAACGTTTGTTAGTTAGCGGCGATATAAAACAACTACAAAGAAAGTATGAAGAGTTACAGCAAGCCGCGACGCTTCAACAACGGCTCGATCTTTGAATCTCGCCCTCTAAAGTTTCTAAACATCTGCATGGAATCGATTGATCCACCTCGTCCAAGCAATGCATCTCTGAAATGCTCGCCATTTTCACGAAGCAGGCCGCCATTTTCTTTAAACCAATCCACGGTATCTGCATCTAAGACCTCAGACCAGATATATCCGTAGTACCCAGATGAATAACCGCCATCAAAAATGTGTGAGAAATACGTTGAGCGGTAACGTGTTGGAACTGGAGCAAAATCAAGGCCGTAGTCGGCTAACGCTTTCGCTTCAAAGGCTTCAACATCGGTAACACGCCCAGCTTCTTCGCTCGTTAATGAGTGCCACGCTAAATCCAGAACAGCAGCAGCCAAATAGCTAGTAGTTGCAAAACCCTCATTAAATGTTGAGGCTGCATTCAAACTATCGACCCACTCCGGTGGCATTGCTTCACCAGTTTCATAATGGCGCGCATAGTTATTGAGAACCTCTGGCCACATAATCCACATCTCATTAACTTGTGATGGGAACTCAACAAAGTCACGCTGCACTGCGGTACCCGATACACGTGGATATTTCACTTGCGAGAGCAATCCGTGAAGAGCGTGACCAAATTCGTGAAACAACGTAGTCGTGAAGTCCAAAGTAAGAAGTGCGGGCTGACCAGCAGGGGGCTTTGGAATATTAAGGTTATTAACTACAACAGGAAGTTGATTTAGCAAGAAATTCTGCTTCACCAGTGAGTTCATCCATGCTCCACCACGCTTTGAATCACGCGTAAAGAAATCACCGATAAACAGACCTAGAGGGCTGCCATCTTCATTGCTAACTTCGAAAGCTCGAGCCTCTGGATGGTAGGTAATTAAATCTGGGCGCTCTTTGAAAGTAATGCCAAAAAGTTTATTTGCTGCAAAGAAAACACCATCATGCAAAACCCGCTCTAGTTCAAAGTAGGGCTGCATCTTGGTTGTATCAATATTGTATTTTTCTAAGCGAACTTTTTCGGTATAGAAACCCCAGTCCCAACTTTCGATATCCGCGCCTGCAGCTTTCTTAAGATCTTGGGCTTCAAGCTGGGCATTCTTAACGGCAGCAGGGGCAATCTTCTTAAGCATGGCGTGAACATTGCCTGGATTTTCAGCTGTTTGAACGGCAGTGATGTGTTCTGCGTGTGACTTAACACCAAATAACTGGGCTCGCTCTGCGCGCAACTTGACCATTTCTAGCAAAATCTTCTTATTATCATTGGCGTTATTTTGATTACCCTTTTGCAAAGAGCGCTGCATAATACGTTTTCGTAAATCTCGGTTAGTCAATGAATCCAGAAGCGGATTACCCGTGAAGTTCACCTGGGCCAGCAACCATTTCCCGGTCAATCCGCGATCTGATGCAGCAGTAGCAGCGGCTGCAATTTGATTAGCTGTTAATCCATCTAACTCTTCCACAGAATCTACTATTACAGCTAGATCATTTGTATCGGCAAGTAAATTCTTAGAGAACTGGGTTGAAAGTTTAGACAGTTGACCGTTTAGCTCAGTCAATCGAGCGCGCTGCTCATCACTTAAATGCGCTCCAGCCTGGATTAAATCTTTGTAGTACTTCTCAAGCAGCCACGAATCCTCAGTTGATAAATTTAATGAATCTCGATTATCGAAAAGGCGCTTGATACGAGCAAAGAATTGTGGGTTAAGCATGATTGCATCGTGGTGCGCTGAAAGTTTAGGAGCAATCTCTGCACGTATAGTTTCTAAAGCATCATTGGTATCACTTGACGTCTTATTGAAAAAAACAAGAGAAACGCGCTCAAGAATCTTGCCACTTCGCTCTAGCGCAACGATTGTGTTGTCAAAAGTTGCATCTCCCGGCGCATTAAGAATCGCCTGCACTTCATCTAATTGTTGCTGCATCCCTGCTTGGAAAGCGGGCAGGTAGTGCTCTTCTTTAATTAAAGAAAATGGCGGCAACTCATATGCAAGAGTGCTTGGAAGTTCGAAAGGCTTAGCGTCAAGGTTTGTCATGACGCCAAGCCTACCGAGTTGTAATTAGTGTGGGCGACGGCGACGTTGACTTGAGTTAGGGCGTGGACGCTTATTGCCTCCGCTGCGCACTGACTTCTCAACGATTGGCACTATGTATGGAACACCTGAAGGCTCTTGGGCACCAGTGATCTTCATCAACTCAGTACTAAGAGGTGTGACACCCACAAATTTTGGAGTAACACCAGCACGTGAAGTAAGTCCACCAATTGATTTTTGCTGTTTAGTTGTTGCGATTGTTACAACAGTTCCAGCCTCACCTGCACGTGCGGTACGACCGGCACGGTGTAGATAATCCTTGTGATCTGTTGGAGCATCAACATGTACAACTAATGAGATTCCATCGACGTGGATTCCTCGAGCAGCAACATCGGTTGCAACCAAAGCGGCATTTACTGACTCCTTGAAAAGCGCAAGAGTACGAGTACGTACTGCCTGAGTTTTTCCACCGTGAAGTGCACCGACGGCAACACCAGCGTGTGCCAGTTTGTCAGCTAAGCGATCTGCACCTCGTTGGGTTTTAACAAACATAATTGTCTTTCCATTACGGGCAGCGATTTGATTTGTAATATCATCTTTATCGCCTGGGTTCATTACAAGTACGTAGTGCTCCATAGTTGAAACCGAGGCACGGTCATTTTGCAATGAGTGAGTCTTAGGATTCTTTAAGTATTGGCGTAC
>WLKQ01000012.1 GCA_009701185.1 Actinomycetota bacterium
ACTTGCGAAGGGCCGCTGGAACTGTCTGGTTAACGATCTGCATAGATCCGCCACCGACAAGCTTCTTGAACTTAACGAGTGAGAAGTCTGGCTCGATACCTGTTGTATCGCAGTCCATCATCAAACCGATTGTTCCTGTTGGAGCTAGAACTGAAATCTGGGCGTTGCGCCAGCCATTCTTTTCTCCCGTTGACAGACATGCATCCCAGGCTTTGTTAGCCTCAGTCCATACATCGCGATCAAGAGTGGTCTCTGACTTAGCTGCAGATGAAGCCGATGAATGCTTGCGCATCACGCGGGAGTGAGCTTGAGCGTTCTGTGCAAAGCCAGCATATGGTCCAACGATTCCAGCAAGTTCTGCTGAACGCTTGTATGTAATTCCGCTCATCAATGATGTGATGGCGCCGGCTAATGCACGTCCGCCTTCAGAATCATAGGCAAGGCCTGATGCCATAAGAAGTGCACCAAGGTTTGCATAACCAATACCTAGTTGGCGATAAGCCTTTGTGGTGTCACCAATTGCCTCAGTTGGGAAATCTGCGAAACAGATTGAGATGTCCATAGCAGTAATAATCATCTCGGCTGCCTTGCCGAAAGTCTTTGCATCAAATGAACCATCTGATTTTAGGAATTTCATTAAGTTAAGTGATGCCAAGTTACATGATGAGTTATCTAGTGACATGTACTCAGAGCATGGGTTCGATGCGTTGATGCGACCGGTCTCTGGGTTGGTGTGCCAATCATTAATTGTGTCATCGTATTGAATTCCAGGATCAGCACATGCCCATGCAGCTTGTGCCATCTTTGTAAACAAAGTCTTTGCATCGACAGTCTCGATTACTTCACCTGTTGCGCGGGCAGTTAAACCAAAGGACTCGCCCTTTTCAACTGCGCGCATGAACTCATCTGATACACGAACTGAGTTGTTAGCGTTTTGATACTGAACCGAGATGATGTCCTTGCCACCAAGATCCATATCAAAGCCAGCATCGCGCAATGCACGAATCTTGTCTTCTTCTTTGACCTTAGTTTCGATGAACTCTTCAACATCTGGGTGAGAAACATCCAGAACTACCATCTTGGCGGCACGTCGTGTTGCTCCACCTGACTTGATTGTTCCAGCAGATGCATCGGCACCACGCATGAATGAGACTGGCCCAGATGCAGTTCCACCTGATTTTAGAAGTTCTTTTGAAGAACGGATGCGAGACAAGTTAAGTCCAGCTCCTGAACCGCCCTTGAAAATCATTCCTTCTTCGCGATACCAGTTAAGAATGCTGTCCATGGTGTCATCTACAGAGAGAATGAAACATGCACTTACTTGCTGTGGCTCATTTGTTCCAACGTTGAACCACACTGGTGAGTTGAATGAAAAGATCTGATGCATCAGCATGTGAGTAAGTTCGTGTTCAAAAATTGTTGCATCTTCATCGGTTGCAAAGTAGCCATGCTCTTTGCCGGCCTTTGTGTATGTAAGTACAACGCGATCGATAACTTGCTTAAGTGACCACTCGCGATTTTCAGCACCAACTGCGCCGCGGAAATACTTGGTCGTTACGATCGTTGATGCATTGACTGACCAGAAATCTGGGTACTCAACACCATGTTGCTCGAATACGGTCTCTCCTGTTTTCCAGTTCTGCTGCACTACATCGCGGCGTTCCCATTTAACTTCATCGTATGGATGAATGCCCTCGTTGGTGTAGATACGCTCAATCGTTAAGCCCTTACCCTTGATGGTGTTGTGAGCTTTGATCTTGGCTGGTCGGTTGATAACCGTCTCTGACATATGTGTTTCCCCGTATTTCTTGTAGTAGGTCTTAAATTATTTATTTGCTGGTGCTGAGTTGATTGATATTTTTTTCTTGTCGAACAACTGCACGGGGGTTGTCTGCAGTTTTTGAACTCGAAGGAAGAGCACGGAGAAGTGCGATCTCACCTTCGAAATCTTCAAGGGAGGCAAAGTTACGGTATACCGAGGCATAACGTAAGTAAGCCACCTCATCGAGTTCGCGAAGTGGAGCCAAGATGGCTAATCCCACTTCTTGAGCTTCGATTTCGGCCTGACCAGTGCCGCGAAGGTTTTCCTCCACACGCTGAGCCAGTAGAACTAAATCATCTTCATTTACTGGGCGACCCTGGCAGGCTTTACGAACACCGACCAAGACCTTTTCACGACTAAATGGCTCAGTAGCTCCGCTGCGCTTAATAATGCTGAGCACGGCGACTTCCTGAGTTGAAAAACGTTGACCGCACTGTGGGCACTCGCGGCGGCGGCGGATCTGGGTGCCATCTTCGGCAGGGCGAGAGTCGACGACGCGTGAATCATCGTGTCTGCAAAACGGGCAAATCATTTCGGCGTGTCTCCCTTCATCCTGCTTGCTTTTTCCCTTTTTAGCGCTAAAGAGGGGATTTCCAAATATACTCCAAAAACACTACTTATGGAAGTTTTATTGGCTTTGACCCCTACATCTAGTAGGAACTATAAAGCATCTCTGGAGAGTTTGCCCCTTGAGTAGCCAACGACACGCATCTAGGGCGTGTCGAGGCTGGGGCTGCCGACTATAGGGCCTGTGATTTCTAGGCAGTTGGAATGCGAAGACGTGCACCAGCTGCAATGTCATAGCCGCTTAAATTATTGGCTTCGCGGATCGATTCCACCATCGCCTGAGTATCTCCCGTTGAATATGCCGAGGCGATTGACCACAACGTGGCACCAGCTGGCACAGCCACGGTTACATATGAGGTGGCATGGCTGACTTGATCCCCCGCCCCAGATCGGGCGGCAAAGCCGGCCATAAGAACAACGGCCAACGAGGCAACGACAAGAGTGCGAGCAAGGCGGCCACGGCGATTGAGAGTGCCGGACGGATTGGCAAGAAAGCCTTGATTTACACTGCTTTTTAGAGCTACTGAATTAAATGTTACTGCGCTCATGTCGTTCTCCTCGTACTTCGTGCCTGATAAAACCTTGGGGAAGGTACTCGAACACGTGTTCGAATAAGTTAATTAAACACCACGCCACTGACAAAAGGCAAGTAATTTTCGAACAGGTGTTTGAATTTTAAGTGAATATCTGTCACCATCTATCCATGAGTACACAGAGCCCTTCCAGCGCCGGCCTGAGCCCGCGCCAAGCCGAGATCCTTGCCGTTATTCAGACCGCTATGAATGAGCACGGTTATGCCCCGTCAATGCGTGAGATCGGCGCGGCCGTTGGCCTGACCTCAACTGCATCGGTGAAGTACCAGCTAGAAATCCTTGAATCTAAAGGCTTTATACGTCGTGATGAAAGCAAAGGCCGTGCACTCGAACTCACACCTGAAGAAGTAAACGTAGATAAAACTCGTCTCATTCCATTGGTGGGCCGCATTGCAGCCGGTGGTCCCATCACTGCAGAACAAGTTATTGAAGAGACCTATCCCCTTCCAGAATCGTTGGTGGGTAGTGGAGATTTATTTATGCTCAAAGTCGTTGGTGAATCGATGATCGATGCAGCAATTTGCGATGGCGATTACGTTGTTATTCGTTCACAAAAAGATTGCAACAACGGAGAAATAGTTGCAGCGATGATCGATGGTGAAGCAACAGTAAAGACATTTTCGCGTAAAAATGGGCGAATTTGGCTGCTTCCAGCCAATGACAACTTTGCACCTATCGATGGTGACACGTGTGAAATCTTAGGAAAAGTTACTGCAGTTCTTCGCTCAGTTAAGTAACTCTTTTTACAGACTACCCTTCAGCCCAATTAAAAAGCTCTGAGTTATTAGATAAACGTCTTCCGGCGCGCGCAATGTGAATTCTTAAAATCTCTTCACCGACATCGGCATCGCGAGTTTTCAATGCATCAACCAGCAGTGTGTGTTCGCAAAAAGCGATTTGATGATCGGTCTCGGTAAAGGTTGAAATAACCGCTCTTCGATAATGTTGCGTGCTATTCCAGTAATTTGTAATCAGATTCAGCAGCCGCGGCGACGTAATTCCTGCATATGTTCCAAGGTGAAACATGCGGTCACGCTCTAGCCATAAAGAACCAGTGCACTCAGGGTCGGCCAGTGAATCTGCCAGTTCAATAACATGATCTAAATGCGACTCTGAAAGATTGGCAATACTCTCTCGAAGAGCAAGGGGCTCAATTCGCTGTCTAATCTTGTAGATTTCCACGCACTCTGCAAAATTCATATTTGCCACCCGCGCGCTACTGTGCGAGCGAATAACCACTAAGCCTTCATTTTCTAGCTGCCGAAGCGCTTCTCTGACAGGGATACGACTGGTCCCTAATTCTTGGGCGATTTTATCTTGGAGCAGTGGCTCATTTGGTTTGAAGCGATGATCCAAAATCATGGTACGGATCTGATCGGCCACATGCGTAGCGACTGTCGCAATTTGGGGGCGTTTCACTTGATTCCTTTGCCTCTAGATTCTTCAATGGCAGGGATATTAGCAGAAGCACTCTGATGAATCCCTTTGAACTTTCGCACTCTATAGTCTCGGATCAAATACTATTTTCAAGACTTCAGCATTCTTTAAATCTTTATATACGCTAGGCCAATTCTTGAGTGGCTCCACTTTGCTAATCAACGGACTGAGCGAAACCTGTGCATGTTCTAAGAGTTTAAGGGCGCGATTCCACGATTGTGGAGTTGATGCAAAACCAGAACTGACTAGCAGTTCTTTATAGAGAATAACATCAGCAGAAATAGTTACATCGTGACCGACAATCCCGACGGCGACATAGCGAGCACCCCGTCGAGCTGATTCAAGTGCGGTTCTGATACCACCTTCACTCCCTGAGCATTCAATGACAATATCAAAGCTCTCCGGTTCCGGGGAATGCGTAATCATAAAACCTAACTCCTGGGCTACGCCCAAACGAACGCGATCTTTTTCCAAGCCAGAAATTGTGACGATACCGCCTGCTGCTCGAGCCACCTGGGCCGCTAGTAATCCCATCGGCCCTGGACCCGTGACTAATACTGTGTCTGCAACGTTTATTAATGATGGATCTAAAAGAAGATGGCAGACGCACGCCAAAGGTTCGGTTAGGGCAGCTTCGTGATCTGTAACCTCATCTGGAATTGGATGGAGCAACTCTTCTGCTACGGCAACATATGTAGCAAATCCACCATCGACAAATGATCCCATCGAAGCCTTGTTCTTACATAAATTTCTGCGGCCAACTCTGCAAAAATCACATTTACATATTTGATGATGCGTTTCGCAAGCAACTCTTACTCCCATCCATTTTGCATCAACGTCTGCTCCAATTTCAACGACGGTCCCTGCAACTTCATGTCCCATGACTACTGGTGGAATATTTGGATAAGCATCAAGTGCAATATGAAGATCTGTACCACACACCCCTGCGCCATGAACTTCGACAATCACTTGGCCCGCATTAGGTACAGGACGTGGCCATGAGATTACCGAAATTGAATCTGGGCCCAGAGCAGTCTTAACGATTGCAGTCATCTCCTGAATAGATTTAGTCATAGGGGTAATCTCATTTCTCTGCTGGATCATTAGGGTGTTCTGTCAGTTGATGAATTTCTGTGTTCATATATCTGTGCAGTGGAAGGCTTACTAAAACCTCTTCGATCGTGCTGGCTTTATCTGCCTGCCAAATACCCCAAGTGGTTGTATTTGAATCAGCTCGCCACAACCGCAATAAAACGCCTTCTTTGGCGAGCGCGCTAGCTTTAATGGCTTCTTGCTGACGCAGCTCTAAACGATCGCCATCAGATAAGTCATCTGGAAAATTAACTTTCATTCTTATAAGAAACTGCACGGTCAGTGCATTTCCGATGATTTGAAAGTTACTTCACCGTTCTTGGTGACTCCAGTAACTGTCCCTGAACCATTTGGAATGATTGCTAATGTCATCCACGAACTCTCTTCACCGCGCGGTTTGATTTTTATTCCTTGACCTCTTTGCTTTGCCCCAGCTAATCCGTCATAAGGCCAAGCAGACTGTGCTTCTAATGCAAACATCGACGCTCTTCCGTACCAGGGATATTCAGGCGTCTGGCGCATAGTCCACAACCAGACATATGGATGCTTAGCAACATCCCATGACATGGCAACACTCACATAAGGATCTGGTTGTCGCACTGCAGACCATCCCACTTTATTTCCAGTGACATATAACAATCGATGAGAGCCAAGTGCGGGCTGTTCTGAAAGATCTGCAAACTCACCTGAAGAAGTTTTGGCCATGGGCCAAGGACTGTCCTGGGTCAGAAGATCTCCGCTGCGATTTACATCTGGATGAATTGTGCAACCATCTGGTAAATCTATTCGTCCGCCATCTACTGATGGAAAAGCAGGATGATGTCCCCACAAAAAAACTATCTCTAGATCACTTTCATTAACGACATGACCCTCGATGTACATAACGGCTCGATCTGGATCAAGGCGCATGGTGCGCCGCACTCTTATGGGAAGACGTGTTGAAGTTTCTAGCGTGCACCAATCTGCACCCTGATCAACAATGCTCCATCTGGTTCTTGACGCATCGCCGTGAAAACCAAGTTCGACGCCATCGACAACACAGTTCTGTCCTGCATTTGGAATCGTCTCTTGCCATCCCCCTCGATAGCCCGAGAGCCAGTCCATCTCTGAGCTGCCATAGCTAGCGCCTCGACCCACCGGCGTTGGAGAGCTCCATTCATAGGATGCGAGCGCATTACGGGCATCTGGGGTATAAATCCCTCGAAGTTCGGCGCCCTGCATCTCGTCAATATGAACCGATAAATGAGGGTTCTTTAAAACGATCATTGTTAGCCACTCTCATGAAGCCCAGACCAGGGAAACCTATCGATTGACATAGTAATCGTATCCAATCTGAAAAACAAGAATTTCTCTGACTTCTTAGATACGAGGAAATTTCCTACAAAATACCTGTTATTTCAGGAAAAAATCCCCATCGACCCCTGAAGCCCTCTACCATTGACAGAGCCAGAAACCGTTGATTGGATATTCTTTGAGAAAAGCGAGGGTGTGAGCATGTTTAACTTAAAGGGTCAGATTGCAGTCATTACTGGAGCCTCAAGCGGTATTGGTCAAGGGATTGCACGTGGCCTTGCCGCAGCGGGTGCCGATATAGCCAGCATTTACTACACCAGCGATGACATTGAGACAACGAAACTAGACGTTGAAAGTTATGGATCTCGCTTCTTAGGTGTCCATGGCGATGTATCTGATTCAACACAAGTCGCAGATTTTGCTAATAACGTCCAACGATCACTTGGAGATATAAACATTTGGGTCAATAACGCTGGCCGCTTAATGATTAAACCAATTATTGAAACTAGCGATTCAGATTGGCGCGGACTTCTTGGCACCAATCTCGACGGATATTTTTATGGATGCCGGGAAGCTGCACGGCGCATGCTTCCGAAAAAATATGGGCGGATTATCAACGTCACATCCGTTACTGAATCACAGCCGATTTCTAATGCCAGTGCGTATGTTGCAGGTAAAGGTGGAGTATTAGGTTTAACTCGAGCCCTTGCCGTTGAACTGGCTAAGAGTGGAATCACCGTTAATGCAATTGCACCTGGTGCCATTCACTCTCGCCTTAATGCTGGTGTCTATACACCTGAAGTTCGAAAGGTGTATGAAAGTAGAATTCCAATTGGAAGAATCGGTATCCCTGAAGACTTAGCAAGTACTGCGGTTTTCCTTGCCTCAAAAAATTCTAGTTACGTTACTGGACAACAAATCGCCGTTGATGGCGGGATAACTATTAATGGTGATGTTGGTTTGGGTGATCAAGAATGAAAATAAGTAAAGCCAAGCTTTTAGCAGATGGATTCTATTTATTAGAAGCTCCGCGATGGCACAACGACCAATTATTCGTTTCGGATTTCTTTGCGCACCGAGTCATCACTTTTTCTTCACCGGTAACTGGAGCACATAAAACTCTCTGTGACGTGCCGGGCCAACCGTCAGGTCTAGGTTTTGCTCTGGATGGTTCACTTCGCATCGTTTCTATGCTGGACCGTAAACTATTTAAATGGGATGGCGACAATCTGGAATTAGTAGCTGATTTATCGGCATATTTCACCACCGAAGCTAACGACATGGCTATCGATGAAGAAGGGCGTTGCTATATAGGCAGTTTTGGTCTTACCAACTTTGACTCTACGACTCTTGAACCATCGCCGCTCTTGCGAGTAGATCCTGATGGTTCAATCACCGTAGCGGCAGAGAACCTCATCTTCCCCAACGGTATTATTTTTTCAGAAGATGGAAAAACACTATATGTGGCAGAGACTTATATAGGCAGGGTCACATCTTTTCCTGTTTTAGAAAACGGTGAACTTGGGGAGAGTTCAATCTGGGCACAGTTTGGAACCGTGCCTCCAGTCATGGAAATCAAGAGTGCAACTGAACATTTGCCGATGCTTCCAGATGGACTTGCCCTCGACTCTGAAGGTGCAATCTGGGTTGCAGATGCTAAAGGACATGGAATCTCACGCGTTTTACCCACTGGAGAAACCGTGGAGTTTGTTGAAACCGGAGATGTAAGCGTGTACTCGGCGACATTTGGTGGGCCAGAGTTGAAAACTCTCTTCCTGTGTTGTGCTCCCCCGGTTGAATCCTACAATCCACGAACCTCGAAGCGATCGGTGTTGATGTCTTACGAGGGAAGTGTTGCCGGTGTCAAGCGGCGATAAAAATGTACGCGCAATTATTGCATTTGATCATAGAAACTATTTTGATCGTCTACTAGCAAACTCTGTAATTCCTGCCGAAGAACACTATGCAACGATCATTCATATTAAAGACATGATCTTTACTGCAGTAACTGACGTTGCGGCTGACATAAATCTAGATTTTAAGCTCGCACTACTGGTAGATGAGAAATATGGATCAAACGTCGTGCTCAATGCAGCGCCAAAAGGCTTACTGGTGGCGCTATCGGTTGAAAGAAATGAGGCACGTGAATTCACCCTTGAATACGGCGATAACTGGAAAATACATGCAGAGGCGTTGCATCCGGATTACATTAAAGTTTTAGTCAGATGGTCGCTTGATGAGGCAGGCAATATTCCTACTGGTACCTTGCTGCAGGAAGTTTTCCAGTGGAGCAAACAAACTAATCGCGGATTGCTACTAGAAATCATTCCGGAGAATAACAACACTGAAATCTTGATATCTGCTGCACACCAGATTCTGGCAATGGGTATCACTCCAGAATTTTGGAAGATACCTCTGCCGCAATCACTCGAAGAAGCGAAAAACATTGTGCGGGCGGCTCAAGGTAATAGCTCCACACTTCCCGCAATCTTTATCTTGGGCGGGGCTCGCTCAGGTGATGAGGCCCGACTTCGGATTCAACCATTTCTTCACATTCCAGGTATTTCTGGATGGGCAGTAGGTCGAGGAATGTGGGGTGCGGCAGCCGAAAAATTCATCTCTGGATCAATCTCTACCGAAGAATGCACAGCGATGATTGCCGATGAATTAAAAGAGTTTTTAGCAATTCTTTAACCCGTTATGTGACATCTCGCAGGTCCGGATAAGCAGTCAGCGTTAAACCACCATCGACAAAGAGTGTCTCTCCGGTAATCCATGATGCTTCATCGCTTGCTAGAAATAGCGCGGCCGAAGCGATATCGCCTGGTTGGCCAATTCTGCCTAGCGGTGTCTTTTCTAGCCATTTATTGATGACAACTTGGGTTCCGTGTCCAGTTCTAATTGACATTGGAGTATTCACAATTCCGGGTGCTATGGCATTTACTCGAACACCGTAAGCACCAAGATCTAATGCGGCATTTTTAGTAACCATCTGCACTCCAGCTTTTGCTACAGAATAAGCAGTAGCTCCATATGCCGGCACTTCACTATTGATCGAAGCGATATTTACAATCGAACCACCAGATTTCAACATCGCTTTAGATTCATGCTTGACTGCAAGAAATACTCCAGTAAGACATATATCTACAACCTTGTTCCATTGCGCTAACTCTTGCTCAAAAATTGGTGCACCTTCACCGATACCAGCTGCATTAAAGGCGACGGATAGTGGCCCATCTGAGGTCGCTAGCTGCATTAACGCAATAATGTCGTCTTCAGATCGCACATCTACTAAAAGAGTCTTAACTGAACTTCCAAACTCCTGTGCAACTTCTTCTAACGTCGTTGGATTGAAATCACCAATTGTGACTGTTGCACCTTCTGAGATAAGGCCACGAACAATGCCCAAGCCAATTCCGGAAGCGCCTCCCGTTACAACCGCTGATTTACCTTGAAAGCGCGGGTGGCGCATCTTTCCGCCGCCGAGTGCATCAATACCTTCTTGTGTGTGTGTCATTGTCAACTTCTTTCAGTGATGGTAGCGATGAGTACTCCGATTTGAACACTTTCACCTGCAAGAACGATTATCTTTAAATCTCCTTCGTTTTCCGCCTCATACGTCATGAGCGCTTTTTCAGTTTCAATTTGTAAAATCTCTTGTCCAACCGTGACATAGGAGTTATCTTCAACTAGCCATTGCTCGATATATCCCTCAGTCATATTGTCTGACATGCGTGGCATTTCAACATTAGCCATATTATTCATCTCTCTCATTGTGACGTATTTTTTCTAGATTTTCTGGAGAAGGTTGTAAGAACTCTAAAGTTTCGCCATCGGGGCCTTGGAAATAACAGACCATTCCCCCACGATTTGTGCCCTCAGTAATTGCTACTGGCGGATTTCTAAATGTAACTCCGAGGTTTTTAAGTCTATTAAATCTTTCGACGATGTCATCTACAAGAAAGGCAAAGTGTGCGACTCCCGGACTATTTGTTGCCAGCGGTATTACCTGACCAACAGGTGTTACATAATGAACTAACTCCAAAATATGATCTGAAGCGCCAAGAGAGACACCAGGGATTCGAAATCGTGCCACTTCAAGAACGGCATCAGTCATTCCAACAAGCTTTTTCGTATAGTCGTTATTTTGACTTTGGCGATTAACCAATTCAAGACCAAGAACATCGGTGTACCAGGTGACAGATTTTTCAATATCTGAAACCGTAAAGGAAAAATGGAGTACCCCAATAATCATCGAGCATGTCTCTCGCGAACTGACTCAAAAATCGTTGTCGCTGAAGGATAAAATTCATTCTCAAGAGCTGGAGAGAATGGAATTGGTCGATCCTCCGTGGCTATTCGCCAGAGTTTCATACCGTCGTTGTTTACCTCATTCGCGATGGAAATAACCTCACCGGCCCAACCACCTGTGATGGGCCCTTCCTCTACGACTAATAAGCTCTTGGTTTTTGAGAATGAACTTTGAATCATCTCGTTATCCATCGGCCGAAGTGAACGCAGATCAAGTACCTCAGCACTTATGCCGATCTCACTCAACAATCGCGCAGCTTCTAAACAGTCTGCTACGCCTTTCATGCAGCTCACTAAGGTGATGTCACTTCCTTCGCGGACAATGCGAGCTTTACCTAGAATTTCCTGTCCAGTTAGCTCTTCACGAACTTCAGTTGTGGCATAGAGGGCTTTATGTTCAAAGAAGAGAACCGGGTTTTCATCTCGGATCGCTGCTTTCAACAAGCGTTTTGCATCGTTAGCTGTTGAAGGGGCAATTATTTTTAAACCAGGGACTCCAAGAAACCATGAAATCGGAACTTGTGAGTGAATGGGTCCAAAGCCAATGCCGCCACCGACTGCTGAACGAACCACGAGTGGAATGCTCTTTTGCTCATTTGAAAGATACCAATATTTTGCAGATTGATTTACAAGGCTATCCATGGCAAGAAAGAGAAAGTCTGCAAACATAATTTCAACAATTGGACGTAAACCAGCCACTGCGCTTCCAAAGGCCGCGGACGATAAAGCAAGTTCAGAGATTGGTGTATCAAAAACACGTTCATCTCCATACTTATCTCTTAATCCAGGTGTCACAGCAAATACTCCACCTGCTTCTGCAACATCTTCACCAAAGAAAATTACGTCACTATCGGCAGCCAACTCTTCATCTATGGCCTCTCTAATCGCATTTCTAAATGAAAGTTCGTCTTGTGATGCGCTCATGCGCCTCCACCGCCTGTTCGCTTGAGTTCCATAAATTCGCTCCCTAATTTCTTTAATCCAGGGCTAGGCGCCTTTAAGCTTTGTTCACGGACTTCTTCCATACGCTTCTTTACACCCGCCTCGGCTGCATCAACTTCTTGTGGTGAGAAACTGAATTCATCCACGAGACGCTTACGGGCAATAATTAATGGGTCGCGCAGTTTCCACGCATCTAGCTCGCCGGGCTTGCGATACTTTCCTGGATCACTGCGTGAGTGGCCAACAAATCTATAAGTAAGTGCCTCAATGAATACTGGGCCATTGCCGTTTCGGGCATAGTCAAAGCTTGCCAGGGCTGCTTTTTGGACTGCCCAAACATCATTACCATCGATGGTCTCAGATTTAACTTCAAGAGCTTCTGCTCGGGCTCGAATCTGACCAGCAGTCACATCTTCCCAAGGAGTGTATTCACCATAAAGATTATTTTCGCAGACGAAAATGACTGGTAATTTTCTTACTGCCGCAAAATTTAAGCACTCATAGAAATAGGCCTGGTTAATAGCTCCATCGCCAAAATATGCAATCGCGACTCCATTTCTTCTTGCAAGTGCAATAGCAGCACCTGTTGCAGCGCCAATACTTCCACCAATAATTCCAAAACACCCAATGAGTCGATGCTCTAGATCAATCACATTCATTGAGCCTGATCGTCCACCACATACGCCAGTTAAACGCCCAAGCATCTCATCCATTAAGGATTGAGGTGTTACGCCCGTTGCTAGTGCGTGACCGTGTCCTCGATATGTTGCGGCAACTAAATCTTGGGGTTGTAAGGCTGAAGCAAATCCAGTTGCGACAGCTTCCTGACCTGAATATAAATGTGTGGTTCCAACTATTGCACCTTTTTGAAAGAGCGATTGAACGGTCTCTTCAAATGTACGGATAAGAACCATTTTTTCAAAGAGTTCAAGATTGGCTTTTAATGTATCCATGATTAAACCACCGCCAATGGTGAAGCAAGAGCCCCTGTAGAGCCTTTACCTTTTATCGGCGAGAGAATAAATAGAAATTCACTATGCCCACCTTCTATGAGATCAGCTGTCTTCACATTTTCAAGAATGTACGTTCCAGTCTCTGCTAGTAGGTGTTGATGAACAACAAATGCGCGCGAAGGAATTTCAAATGGAATAACTTCAAATGCCCAATTATCTGCGCCAACAATCGAGACGCGCCTATCAGTAAGCCAGTGCGCCAAATCCCATCCGCAGCCCGGTTCACCATCGAGAAATTTTTCGTTGTCTACGTTCCAATAATCCATCCAACCGGTGTGCAAGAGAACTGCATCTCCGGCACCAATCTCAATACCTTGGCGTTTACAGGCTAATTCAGCGTGTTCTGGCGTAATTGCAAAGCCACTTTCGAGGATTTTCTTACCTACTACTGCTGCAATGTCTAGGCATACTCCACGAGTTACCCATGGCTTCATATTTTCTGCACCGAGCTTTGTTACACCACTGCGTGCAAAAAAATCTTTATAGTGCCAACCGTTGTACGCTCTGCCCGCAATACCGTTATGACAGAGTCCATCTACGTGACATCCAATATGATATGAATGAGTTACAAACTCTTCGAAACCGCTCCACTCACTGACATCGTCGGTATGACCAGCAAGGGCGCCATCTGCCAAAATAAGTTGATTCCATGCACGACCAGCAGGTCCGGGCATGACTGAATCTAGCGTCGGTGCAAGTTCAATCACTTTTCCTACTTTTGGAATCCGCAAAGCTGCAGCGGTTCTTTCTGCTGTCAGTTCATTTGCCGCGCCAGCTTGATCATCGGCACCATAGCGCGATGGCCACCACTGCGGACTTTTAGTTCCGAATCCATCATATGTATTACTCAATGTGTACTCCTCAAATAAGTAGGTGAAAAAGTAAATAAAGTAACCGGTTTATGGATTTGGTGGGGAGACTGCGAGAAGTACAACTAATGTCTCATTGCCACTATTTATAATTCCATGATCACACCATGCAGGAAGATAAATAAAGTCTCCAACTGTTACATGTCGTGATCCATCACGAAAAAGCATTTCACCGCTACCCGCTTGAATGACGTAGCACTCTTCGGCTTCATGGTTATGCAAAGCCATCATTGACATGGGAGGTACATAAAGCATTACCACCGCTAAATTAGTTGATGGAGAGTTCGGATTAGAGGGATGGACTACACGAATTCCGCACGTTGGTACGGTGTCCTCTGAATAAATAACCGGAACACCGTCTTGGACGGTAACAAAATAGGGGATCCCACCATCTAGGGGCTTCGGGGTTTTGGGATTTAAATTCTCATAGGCTGGCAATATTTTGTAACTCGGCATGTGGCGCTTCCCTTCCCTAAGGTCGAGCCTGAAGCGGTCTGGATTTCGCAGCAGTTCCGACGGTCCTCGTGGGCTCTATCTAACCCGACCCCAAAGGGGCATCAACCCCCACCCATCGAGTGGAGATAAGTCGTATCCAATCACAGTTCAAATGTAGCGTCAAGGCATCTACTGGCGCGTATTTACAGGGAGACAGGAAAGAATTTCCTAAAATCGTATACAAAACCCTTGCGCTCTCCAAACTTCCATGAAAGTATCCCTTTTATCTCACCTTGAGATGTTGTTTGAGAGTTATTGAAATACGTGTGATGAGACAGTAATTGCATGGGCTTCTAGGGGGATGTTCAGGTTTAAACCTCAGTCTCGGGAGATCGCACTGTTTTTCAAGCTCGCTGATTAGAAATTCTAAGGAGATATCAATGCTCAGAAAGTTGAAATTGAATAAGGCCGCGGTTGTATCGATTTTATCAGTCAGCGGACTCTTGATTTCTGGGTTTGTAGCACCGGCATTCGGCGCATCAGCTCAGCCATACAAGGGAACAACACTCACACTTGAAACATATTCGGGTGTACCAGAGTTCGACTATTACAAATCATTAATGCCAGCATTTACAAAAGAGACTGGAATTAAAGTTAATTTTCTTCAATTACCAGTTGCAACAATTGATCAGAAAATTCCACTTCAGCTCAAAGCAAAGGATGCTGGTCTAGATGTGTT
Organism: Actinomycetota bacterium; assembly: GCA_009701185.1. Lineage (GTDB taxonomy): Bacteria > Actinomycetota > Actinomycetes > Nanopelagicales > Nanopelagicaceae > Planktophila. The sequence continues at coordinate 15,114 of WLKQ01000012.1, forward strand.
CTTCACTGGATCAGAGAAGATCTCAGCATTCGTTGGAAGTGGTGGTGTTCCTGATCTGAATCCTTACATCAAGAACACTAAATATACTCCCGCTTCATATAACTTCAAAGATGTTGCACCTGCTGTTGAAGCTGCTTGCCAAAATGGTGGTAAGACTTACTGTATTGCAACTCATACTGGTGGAGCACTTTTGTATTACAACACAAAGATGTTCAAAGAAGCTGGACTAACTACAACTCCAAAGACACCAGAAGAACTTCTTGCATATGCAAAGAAGTTAACAACAAAAGATCACGCTGGTTTCTGCGTACGTGGAGATAAGTCACAAGGTCTTTATGATGCTTTCCAAATTTGGAACTGGTTTGTTCCTTATAACAATCCAATCACCGGAACATACTTTGATAAAAATTGGAACTTCCTACTCGGTTCCGAGCCATATGCAAGCAAATTCGCTTCGTATTATCGCGACTTGCTTCAGAACACTGCCCCTAAGGGCATTGCAACTTACTTAGTAACAAACTGCTTGCAGGATTTCCAGCAAGGACGCGTTGCTATGTGGCATGACGACTCCGGTTCAATTCCAGATGTTTTGGATCCAAATCAGTCAAAGGTAAGTGAAGACACTGCGTTCTGGTCAATGCCTTGCCCAGCTATTAACGCTAAAAACTGTGCATTAGTGCAGCCATTTGGTATCTGGATGAACAATGCTTCTAAGAAGAAGCTAGCTGCATGGCAGCTCATCCAATATCTAACTACTGCTAAGACTCAGCTTGGTGCTGCTATGGCAGGCAAAGTCTTAACACCATCCAGACTCTCTGTCTTGTCTAATCCAGATGCAAAGGCAGTGCTTCCAAAGACATTCCCAGAAGCACTTACTTACATCTTGGGTCACCCAGACACTGCTCTGCTTCCATTTATTGCAGAAGGCGTGCCGCTAATTAAGCCAATCGCTGATGGTCTATCTGATCTCATTACAACTGATACTCCAGTTGCAGAAATTATGGCAACAATGAAGGCTGGAGCTGACAACATCATGAAGCAAGCTGGTTATCCAAAGCCATTCCCTAAGGGCTAAATCAGCTAAAATAAAAAGATAGTGAACTTACGATAGAAAACTTGCCTTGAACCTGAGGCAAGTTTTCTATTGTATTAACGGAAGGAGGATGATGATGCAAACTAGTGCAGTCAATCAAACATCAATAAGAAAGCGATATTCACTTTCTCACATAATTGACAAATATTTCTTAGTCTTTGTGTCTTGGCCTTCCATGCTCATTATGCTTGCCGTTACTGCAATTCCATTTATCATCACTATTATTTTATCTTTTACTAACTATGATCTGATTTTGGAAGATTGGAAATTTATTGGTTTCAATAATTTTCGTGAATTAGTGAAGGATCCTCAGCTACCGAAAATCCTTTCAAATACTGCCTATTTAGTTATTGGTAGCACCGTTTTAACTACAGTCTTCGGTCTTGGTTTAGCAGTCTTAATGAACTCAACGGTACGCGGAACTCGAACAATTCGATCCATGTACATGTTGCCCATAATGACCGCTCCCATCGTTGTAGCTTTCACGTGGAGAGCAATGTTTAATAATGATGCGGGCTGGATTAATTGGATTCTGGGTCTACTACATCTGCCGAAACCACTGTGGTTGGGTGATCCGCATTTGGCTATGCCAGCGATTTTGATATCAGATATGTGGACTGGGGTAGCTTTTCAAGCGATATTGCTATTAGCGGGCCTGATGAGCGTTCCCATTGAACTCAAACAAGCTGCCACCACAGATGGTGCAACTAGCTGGCAGGTCTTTTGGCATGTAACCCTGCCCCATATTCGCCCCGTACTTTTTGTGGCAATTTTATTGCGGCTAATCGAAGCTTTTAGAAAATTTGAAGGTATTCAGATTCTCACAACTGGAGGACCCGGTATAGCAAGCACTCCCCTCAACTTAGCTATCTACGACACGGGGCTCTACTACGACCGAGTTGGTTATGCCGCCTCTATGGGAGTTTTACTGATTGTAATCATCGCTATCTCAGTCGGTCTGTTATTTCGCTTCTCACCAAGGCAAGAATTAGGTAAATAGAATGAAAAACAGACGCAGACTTACCGAAATCTTCAAATCTACTCTGCTGATCATCGGATTAATTTTTGTTGCCATCCCTTTTGCTTGGATTTTACTGACAGCTTTTAAGCGTCCCGTTGATGCTGCATCTGTTCCACCAGTAATTTTTAGTCCATTTACTTTGGATAACTTCCGCTCACTGAAAAGTGATGAATACATTGGCTCATTGATTAACTCAGTAATCATTACCGTACTTGCAACTACAACAACTCTATTTTTCGGAGTTCCGGCAGGCTATGCATTTGCCCGTGGCAAATTTAAAGGTAGAAAATTCTTTGGGGCATTTTTACTCTTTAGCAGAATGGTTCCCCCAGTTATTTATATCATTCCTCTCTTTCTCTTTTTTCATAAACTTAATCTCATTGGTACATTTTCCGGCCTTACCCTTGCTTACTTAACTGGACTGTTGCCATTCACGGTGTGGATGTCGGCATCATATTTTCAAGATATTCCAACTGAGTTAGAGGAAGCTGGAAGAATCGATGGCTGCAATCGTATTCAAGCCTTTGTTTTGATTGCACTGCCTTTAGCAATGCCTGGAATCATCTCCGTTGGCCTGCTTATATGTATCGCAGCGTGGAGTGAATACTTCATACCTATGTTGCTGGGGGGACCCACAACGTCGCCAGCGACCGTTGGAATTGTGAACTTCATCGGAGTTGATTCAATCAACTGGGGCGCAATGTGCGCAGGTGCCCTAACGCTTGTTATTCCAGTATTTATTCTTACGTTATTGGCCCAGAGAGGGCTTCTATCCGGCCTTACTGCCGGTGCAATCAAGGGATGAACTCTGCATTCGATGTCATCGCCATTGGCCGCGTAGGAATAGATCTCTACCCTCTTCAAGATAACGTGACACTTGATCACGTAACATCTTTCGAAAAATTCATTGGGGGCAGCGCAACAAATCTTGCAATTGCAGCGGCTCGCCATGGGTTGAAATCAGCCATCATTACTCGCACCGGTTCTGATCCATTTGGTAGATTCATTATGGATGAATTGAGCCGCCTTGGAGTCAGCAATCAGTTCGTTTCAACAGTTCCTATTTTGCATACCCCAATAGTTTTTGCCGAAATATTTCCTCCAGATAACTTTCCTCTTTACTATTACAGAGATCCAAAAGCTCCAGACCTTATGATTGAATCTCACGAACTTGATCTACCTGCAATCAAACAAACAAAAATATATTGGTCGACTCTTACTGGACTCTCTGAAGAACCCAGTAGGAGCGCACATTTCACCGCCTGGGATGCTAGAAATCGAAGTGCGCATACAATTTTGGACCTTGACTACCGACCAACGCTCTGGAGCCCCACTAACTCACCGATAGTACAGATAGCCAAGGCCTTAAAACACGTATCAATCGTGATTGGAAATCAAGAAGAGTGCGAAATTGCAACCGGAGAAAATGATCCAGATCGTGCAGCAGATGCATTGCTAAACAAAGGCATAGAAATTGCCGTTGTAAAAATGGGAGCTCAAGGGGTACTGGCTAAAAGTCGGAGTGAAACCGTGCGTAAACTGCCACATCGCATTGAGGTTCTGAATGGTCTTGGAGCTGGAGACAGTTTTGGAGGTGGTTTTTGCTATGGACTGCTTCAGAAATGGGATTTAGAAAAAACAATAGCTTTTGCAAATGTGGCAGGTGCAATCAATGCCAGCCGGCATGCGTGCGCAACCGCCATGCCTACTACACAAGAAGTTCTTGCAATAATTAATGAATTACACGAGTAATAATCACTCGGGCTTGATCCCCGTAATGAACGCTGCCAGGTTCATAGACATCTATACGCTTAATTGTTGGTGTTTTAATTGCACCGATTGCAACCAATGAATCGAGTTCTTCGGCAAAGCCCTTAGCTTCAAAGTGCTCGTTATTAACACCAACAATCAGCCAGCCATTATTAACAAGCAGTGGCAATAAGTTGCGCAAAGATTGCGGGCCTAAATGTCCGTGAGTAAATGTGCCTGAAGAAAACAGCGCCTCATATGGTTGATTAACATTCTCAACGCTCTGGGTTAAATCGCGGACATAGAGTTCGCGATAAACAGCGCTGGCATCTTCTCGCGTTTTTAATCTGGCCTGTGCCAACATCTCTGGTGAAATATCCATGCCATCTATTACTAACTTCGGCCGCAATCTAGAGACATACATACCTGTTAACCCAGTACCAGTACCGATATCTAAAACGCGAGTAACGGCATCAACTTCATCATTAAAGACTTCAGCGATCGCTTTGGGGTATCGATACTGCTTGGCATCGACAAATGAAGACTCGTAAGTAGCGGCCCACTTGGCATAGAGGCGGCGATTATCATCAGGGCTCTGTACTGAATACGCCTCATCTAATCCCAGGGCATCATCGCTCATAGTCCAAGGTTAGGATTTCTGAGGGCTTAAAACAAGAGCGTCACCCTGGTGATCTATTTAGTGTGCGCAGATTGCCTTAAATAAGGCCATGTGTTTACGCGAATGAACTCCATCAACAGGAATCGGTAGCGAGGAAAACTTAGCAATGACAGTTTCACTTGTTGGATCAACCCAAACGTACTGTCCATAGATTCCAACGCCAAATATTTCACGTGAAGCACCGGCAGTAATCCACCACTTATTTTTATACGAACCCCCTGGATGCAAGGCTTGTAAGTAATCTGCCGATTCAACATCTGCAGATGCGCCAGCAAGGGTTGCATCAATCCATGCAGTTGGGATTACTTGCTCACCATTGGCCCGACCATGATTGACGATAAGTAAGCCAAAACGAGCTAAATCTCGTGTTGTACATGAGATCCCACCGTTACCCACCGATAGGCCTTCACTATCGACGATGATGGATGCATCATCGTGTGCACCCATAGGTTGCCAGATGTAGCGGGTGAGCAATTCTTGATACGGAGTCTGTGTGACTTCAGAAATCAGCCAGGCAAGCACATCGGTATTAGCCGAACAGTATTGATAGGCCTTTCCGTGTTCTCCACTAGCCGTCATTGTTCCTAAGAAACTTCGAAGTCCCAGATCTTGCCCCGTTGTATTTGTCCGCCAGCCCGCAGCCCGATCCAATCGGGCCATCTCGGATTGTGGATCTGAGTAATCTTCAGAGAAATTAATTGCAACCGTCATATCTAGAGCTTGGGCGATAGTTGCATCTTCATATACCGAACCAACGAGTTCAGGTAAGTAAAAAGCAATAGGTTTATCGATATCGATGACACCGCGTTCGACCATAACGGCGTAGAGTGCGCCTAAAATAGATTTAGAGACCGACTGCAGTAAGTGCACAGAATCTTCAGTCATGTCATTGAAATACTTTTCATAAACCAAGGTAGCTTTTCGCACTACAACTATTGCATCTGTATCTACATCGGCCAAGAGTTCGGGCAGCGTGTAGGTTGAATCAGCTACATCGATTGTGATTGCATCTAACGTGTCATCAATTAAAGCTTTGAACTCCAAGGGCTTGGTGGATGCTTCAATCTTTCGCGTTGGCAAGAAAGTAGAGACATTCTGAAAAGCCCAACGATTCATCGGCCCGTCTTGCCAGGTATCTAAATCAAACTCACGTGCGGCACCTGAATACACCCGGATTAATTCGCGGGTAAATGGGTGTTTAGGCGCATCAACTACTTGTCGAGTTGAGCCCACCTCGACAAAAACACCATCTTTCATAACAGCGACTCGATCACTTAAGTGAGAGACGACATCTAAATTATGTGAAATCAAAAAGTACGTTAGATCGAAATCGCGGCGCAGCTCCTCTAAAAGATTAAGAATTTGAGCTTGTACAGATAGATCTAAGGATGAGGTTGGCTCATCGAGTAAAACTATCTTGGGGTTAGTTGCCAAAGCCCGAGCTATGGCTACACGTTGGCACTGCCCACCCGATAGCTCGTGAGATTTACGGCTTAATTGGCTAGTAGCAAGGCCTACGCGATCCATAAGAAAATTAACGCGCTTATCAATACTGTCGCTATCCATGCCCGCCAACATCAAAGGTTCTGCGATTGCAGCATGAACACTCATGCGCGGGTTAATAGAGCCGGCTGGATCTTGAAAGACAAAACCTAAGTGAGCGCGCAGTTCACGTGTTGCTTTTCGAGACTTACCAACCAGGCTTTGACCTAAAATTATTGTGCCCCCACTGGTTGGTTCAGTAATGCCGAATGCACATCTAGCTAATGTGCTTTTACCTGACCCTGATTCACCTACGACACCTAGGACTTCACCCTTGTAAAGGTCAATAGAGATTGAATCCACCGCCTTAAATCCAACTTTGCTATCACGTAAAGGGAAAACTTTAGTTAGCTCTGTAATCTGCATGACTATTTCGCTCATGATTTCACCACCCAACATGCAACGCTTCGATTGCCAATCTCAACAATTGGTGGTTCTTGGTCGCACTTGTCTATCCGCGCAGAACAACGTTCGGCAAAAGCGCAGCCCTTAATGTTCGTCAGTACCGATGGCACATTGCCAGGAATTGTTACCAAAGTTCCACGGGCTTTCTCGGCACTTGGAATCGCACCTAACAAGCCCCGCGTATATGGATGTTGTGGTGAACTCATTACATCATGTGCCGGTCCAGTCTCCACAACTCGTCCAGCATAAATAACGGCAATCTCATCAGAGACCTTTGCTACCGCGGTCACATCATGTGAAATAAAAAGCATGGCGAATCCCTCACGCTTTTGCAGAGTCGCAATAAGTGTAAGAACTTGATCACCAATCGTGGCATCCAGAGCGGTTGTAGGTTCATCGGCAATCAAAAGGGTCGGAGTTGAAAGCAGCGCCATTGCAATCATCGCGCGCTGCAACATTCCACCGGAAAGTTCATGCGGGTATGACTCTAGGACGCGTCGTGGATCTCGCAAGCCCACTGATTCAAGGCGTGCAACTAAGATCGCTTTGATATCTGAAATACCGCGTCTTTGCGCCACCATGGTGAGTTGGGCACCAATAGTGAAAATTGGGTTAAAAGCTGATTGGGGATTTTGAAATATCATCGTGATCTCTGAGCCACGAATCGCTGCCATTTCCGACTTATTTATTACTCCATGATCGGCGAATTCAATTTGGCCGCGCTGCACTGCACTCGATGGCAAGAGTCCCATGATTGCAGTAGCAGTGAGAGTCTTTCCGCAGCCAGTCTCCCCCACTATGCCCAAAGTTTTTCCCGCTTTAATCTCAATGTTTATTCCACGCAGCGGGGTATTAGTAATGACACCGTTGATCTGAAAATCAACTTCGAGTTCTGAGATTTTAAGGACTGTGCTCATTGGCGTGCAATCCGTGGGTCGAAGTGATCGCGCAATGCATCGCCAATGATGTTAAAAGAGAGAACGGCCAAGAAGATTGCCAGGCCAGAAAAAGTAGAGATCCACCATTGATCAAAGATTAAATTGCGTCCTTGTGCAACCATTAATCCCCAATCTGCTGCGGGAGGTTGTGCGCCAAGGCCAATAAAGGCAAGAGAGCCTGCCGCCAAAATAACTGTGCCTAAGTCAGCAGCGATCTGGACTATCAAGGGGGTTGTTACGTTACGCAAAATATGACGCACAATAATGATGCGATCTGGCACACCCATCGCCGCAGAGATTTCAACGTATGGTCTGGTTCGAATGATATGTGATTCAACTCGAATCAAACGTGCATACCAGGGCCACCACGAAATAATGAGTGCGATCAGTGCGTTCATTAATCCAGGGCCCAGAAAAGTAACTGCGACAAGGGATAAGAGCAGAGGCGGAAATGATAAGAAGAGCTCACTCACGCGCATGATGGCGTTATCGATCCAGCCCCCGCGATAACCTGCAATTAACCCCAACAGCGTTCCGATAACTGCAGCAAAACCCACTACTGCAAGGGCTATTAAGAGCGCTGGTCGTGCACCATAAATAATTCGGCTCAGTAAATCTCTACCTAATTCATCAGTCCCGAGCAGATGATGCCAACCAGGTCCGATGTAAATATTATCGATGTTAGTTTGTCCAGCACCCTCGTGTGGAAACGGCGCTATCCACGGTCCAAAGAGTGCAGCACCGATGAAGATAGACATCATAAGTGTGGCAAAAGTCGTCAGCTTGTCCTTGAAAAGAAAGGAGAGGTTTGAAAACTTTATCTTCATCGCATCCACACTCGGGGATCCATTTTTGCGTGAATAAGATCAACAATAAAGTTAATGACCAAATATCCAATAGCTGCCAATAAGGTAATTCCCATAATCGCTGGATAATCAATACTCAGCAGTGAATTAACGGCAAAGCTACCGATGCCTGGCCAGTTATAAACCTGCTCGACAAAGAAGGTTCCAGTAATTAAGTAGGCGGTAGATAGACCCGTGACTGTAACAATAGGTGGCAGCGCGTTGCGCAAAGCCAATTTAAAAAAGACTAGACGTTCTGATAAACCATAGGCCCGTGCAACTTTGATGTAATCCTGGCTCATTACTTCTAGCAAATTAGCTCTAGCCATCCGCGAGAGCAGACCAAATGAATATGCCGATAACGTCAGAGCTGGCAAGACCATATGGTGCAGACCGTTCATCGTCGCAGCAAAGTTGCCGGTGATGATGGAGTCAAAGACCGGAAAGCCCGTTACTTTAGTAATCGGATTGTCATATTTAAGTTCGATATCGAACTGCCCTGTGGCAGGAAACCATGCCAACCGCCCAGCAAAGAGCATCTGGAGTAATAGGCCTAACCAAAAAGCGGGCATCGATACTCCAGCAATTGCCAGAATTCGTATGACTGAGTCTTGAAAGCGCCCTCGATACTTAGCGGCATACACGCCCATAACGACGCCGAAAATAACAGCAAAACTCATGGCAAAAAATATGAGCTCAAGGGTTGCGGGCAAACGATCAATAATCTCCTGCAAAACCGGCTGTTTTGTCGATAGTGAATAGCCCCAATTGCCATTTAATGTTTGCCACACGTATTTGAAATATTGAATCGGAATGGGTTGATCTAAACCTAAAGTGATCCGCAGTTTGGCTGAATCAGCCGCAGTTGCTTTAGGGCCGATATAGGCAAGAGCTGGATCGCTAGGAATAACTCGAGCCAGAGTGAAGGTGATAAAACTGGCGGCACACAGGACTAGTAGCGCCGACGAAAGTCGGTTCCACATAATCCTCATGACAATTCCTCCACTAGAAAGTTATTACGTGCGCTAACGATTGAGAGCGGACTGCATAACACAGTCCGCTCCCCCCTCGTCAACCGTATCTCTATTTAAGAGAGTTTAACTCCAGCAAAGAATGCTGAGAATGGATAGTTAATGTTGTACTTAGGAATAGAGAACTTCTTAGGAATAACACTAACTTGTGCTTCATCGTAGAGATAGAGACCCGGTGCTTCAGTATAAAGAAGCATCATGGCCTGGCTATACAACTTCTGCGCAGCAGCCTTATCAGAGCCACTGAGTTCTACTGCATCATCTACTAACTTGTCATAGGCAGCGTTCTTCCAGTAGCTCAAGTTAAAGAATGGCTTAGCACTGCTGTGAAATAGTGACCACAAGTTATCTACGCCTGCATCACTATATGTTGGCCAGTACTTAACTATAAAGAGATCCTGCGCATTGGCTGGATCCTTCTTTGCTGCAGCCCACTGCTGATTAAAGAGCATGCCCTGAACTTCAGCGGTAACTCCAATAGCAGCAAATGCATCCTTGATCAGTGGAACGAAGCGAGCTTCGGCTGAGTTTTCAGATGCATACGTGATCTTGATCTTGAGATCCTTAACGCCTGCTTTAGCCAACATGCTCTTAGCTTTAGCACGACCCATTGAATACTGTGGAATCGCAGAGTCGTATGGATAGATTCCAGCTGGAACCGGTCCACGTGCTTGCGTTGCATATCCTTGACCACCTACGGCAGTAATGTCCCGGTAATTCAGTGCCATAGAAAGTGCTTGACGCACAACTGGATTATTCAGTGGTGCACGTAAGGTATTGAAGTATCCAACATAGTTAAATGGAGACTTGTACGTTACTACTGAATACTTATTGTTTCGCTTTAACAAAGTCATGCTTGTCAAAGGAATATTTGTAGCCCAATCAACTTGACCCGATGTCATCATCTGCTGAGCAGTGATTCCATCTGCAACAATTGAGATGTCAATAGTTGAATATGCTGGCTTATCAGTTGCCCAGTGCTTTGCATAGGCACTCAACACAACAGAGCTTCCAGCCTTATAGCTTGAGATTGTGTATGGACCAGAGCCACCATCTTTGCCGGACTCGTAGTATTTAGAATCGGCAGCAACTGCTGCGAGCGCTTTTGGATTAACAATGTATGCACCATATGTTGATGATGCAATCAGATCCATCGGAGCGGCATATGACAAGTTCAATACAACTGTGTCATCTGCGGTTGCATCAACACTCTTAAGTGCATCCCAAATAAATCCAGCTCCACCGATTTTCTTCGATGAATCAAGGCTAGCCTTTACAGCCGCTGAGTTAACTGGTGTTCCATCATGGAATGTAGCTCCGGCGCGTAACTTAAAGGTCCAGGTCTTGCCATCTTTCGATGACGACCATGAGGTTGCCAGAGCTGGTGAATATTCTGAGGAAGCCCCATCTGGGTTCTTCCACAAAAGTGGTTCATAAACATTGGTCATATAAAAAGCCTCAGTCGAGAAT
>WLKQ01000013.1 GCA_009701185.1 Actinomycetota bacterium
TCACACGCGTAAAAATTACCGCCATCAACGGCGCGAAGTAAGGGAGAGACACTAAATGGCAAGTAAGAAGGGTGTCTCCTCGACACGTAACGGTCGCGATTCAAATCCTCAGTACCTTGGCATCAAGCGCTTCGGCGGCCAAGAAGTTAATGCAGGAGAAATTTTAGTTCGCCAACGCGGAACACATTTTCACCCAGGTAAGAACGTAGGACGCGGTAAGGATGACACTCTATTTGCACTAGCTGCAGGAGCTGTTGAATTCGGTCGCGCTCGCGGTCGTCGTGTAGTGAACGTGGTTCCGGCTGTTTAATTTAGGTTTCTCATACAAGAGCGAGCCGCGAATCGTGGCTCGCTTTTTTATTTAAGGAAGGGAGTGTAAAACATGACAACTTTTGTTGATCGTGTGACTCTCTATGCCACTGCAGGAAAAGGTGGCGACGGTTGCGTCTCTGTTAAGCGCGAAAAATTTAAGCCACTGGGTGGACCAGATGGCGGCAATGGTGGACGCGGCGGAGATGTCATTCTTATCGTTGATCCTTCGGTTACTACGTTGCTGGATTTTCACCACTCACCACATCGCAAAGCAACATCAGGCCATCAAGGTTATGGCGATCGCAAAGATGGCTACCAAGGTGATGACTTAATTCTTGGTGTACCAAATGGAACTGTTGTTTTAGATAGTCATGGTGAACAGATTGCAGACCTGATTGGCAACGGAACTGTTTTCGTTGCAGCTCAAGGTGGACATGGTGGACTTGGAAATCTTGCACTCGCATCGTCAAGGCGTCGTGCACCAGGCTTTGCATTACTTGGAGAACCAGGTGAAGAGCGCACGCTTCAGCTTGAACTTAAATCAGTTGCCGACATCGCTTTAGTTGGTTATCCAAGTGCAGGTAAATCATCACTCATCGCAGCTATTTCTGCAGCCAGACCAAAGATTGCTGATTATCCATTTACAACATTGGTTCCAAACTTAGGTGTCGTTCAAGCCGGTGAAACTCGCTTTACCGTAGCCGATGTTCCAGGTTTGATTCCAGGAGCTAGTCAAGGAAAAGGTTTAGGTCTTGAGTTTTTACGCCATGTTGAGCGATGTGTTGCACTAGTTCACGTTTTGGACTGTGGAACATTAGAGACTAATCGAAATCCTGTTCAAGATCTTGAAACTATTGAAAATGAATTAGCGCTCTATGGTGGATTAGAAGACCGTGTGCGAATTATCGCGCTTAACAAAATCGATCTACCAGATGGACAAGCAATGGCCGACATGGTTGCAGATGAGCTTCGCGAAAAAGGCTATGAGGTATATCCAGTATCTGCTGCTTCGCGCGCAGGTCTGCAAGAACTTACCTATGCAATGGCGCGCTTAATTCAAAAAGATCGCGCAGCCGCAGTTGTTGAAGAACGCACGCGCATTGTTTTGCGCCCAGTTGCCGTTGATGATTCAGGCTTTGCAGTTAAAGCTAATGCCGATGGTTCATTTACTGTTCGAGGTAAGAAAGTCGAACGCTGGGTTCGCCAAACTAACTTTAAAAATGCCGAAGCAATTGGTTACTTAGCTGATCGCTTAGCGCAATTAGGTGTTGAAAAAGATCTCTTTAAGAAGGGCGCAGTTGCCGGCAGCGAGGTTCGTATCGGAGATGGCGCAACAGAAGTTGTCTTTGACTGGGAGCCAACAATTGAGGCTGGGGCAGAGCAACTTGCCGGACATTTACATCGTCGTGGTGAGGATTCACGTCTTGAATCTACGTGGCAACAGACCGAACGCGTTGAAGATATCTTGACCGACGATGAAATCGCCAAGCAGTGGGAGTACAACGTAATCGACCCTCACACACCTAAACTTGTAGAAGTAAGCGACGAGGATGGAGATGCCAAGTGAGCCGAGTGCAGATCAGCTCTGCCAAACGCATCGTCATCAAAATTGGATCCTCATCTCTGACAGGTAAGGCTGGATCACAGCTAGATGCCAGCGCAGTTGAAAAGTTAGCTGGCGTTGTTGCCGCATGTAAGGCACGGGGCGCTGAAGTAGTTGTAGTTTCATCGGGTGCAATCGCGGCAGGTCTTGCACCACTTGGTTTAACAACTCGGCCGAAAGATTTAGCAACTCAGCAAGCCGCGGCCTCGGTAGGTCAAGGTTTATTGATCGCACAGTACACACAGAGCTTTGCCAAACATGCAATCACTGCATCTCAGGTTCTATTAACAACTGAAGATGTTGTGCGCCGTTCTCACTATCAAAACGCCCAGCGCACTTTGTATCGCTTGCTGCAACTTGGTGTTGTCCCAGTTATCAATGAAAATGACACGGTAGGCACTCAAGAGATTAGATTTGGCGATAACGATCGTCTGGCCGCCCTCGTTGCACTATTGATTGGCGCAGATTTATTGGTATTAGTCTCTGATATCGATGCCTTGTATGACGCACCGCCTACGCAAGCTGGCGCACAGCCAATTCATGAAGTTGCAACAATCGCCGATATTGAATCCGTTGTTCTGGGTGGCGTGGGCAGCGCAGGAGTTGGCAGTGGGGGAATGGTTACTAAAGTAGAGGCTGCACGAATTGCAACCAACGCTGGAATTCCAATGTTGCTCACATCGTTGGCCGATGTTGATCAGAGCATGAACGGCGTTCAATTGGGAACTTATTTCCATGCCCAACCCAGCAAAACAACGTCACGATTATTGTGGTTAGCTCATGCAACAACAACGCATGGCGCTTTGGTGCTAGATGCTGGGGCAGTAACGGCAATCCTTGAACGAGGAGTCTCTCTCTTGCCCGCAGGAGTCACAGCAGTAACTGGAGTGTTTATTGCTGGAGATGCCGTTGAGTTAGTAGGTCCAGATGGCACAGTTATTGCACGCGGTCTTGTTGCCTTTGACAGCGAAGATCTGCCACAGATGCTGGGGCGTTCTACGAAAGAGTTAGCACAAGCATTAGGCCCAGAGTATGAGCGCGAACTAGTTCATCGCGATGATTTAGTGCTTCTATAAAGACGGGCTAGTAGTCTCCACTTTCTATTGTGTGTAGTTCTCATGCCAAGTGGCCTCGATAGGATGATGCGGCGGCATCGTTTGGGATTATGCACGCTCGAGTCTCAATCCAACATTTAGGAAGAAAGCATCTCTTGACACCCTAAAACATACAAATGTAGGGTGACTTACATAAGTTCAAAAGTTACTTTTATGCCGATTGCAGACGTCCTGCATCAGGTAGGAAGGCTCATAAATGGGTATAACAGTAAGCAAGAGAACTAAAATCAGTTCAAGCGCCTTCGTGGTTCTTGCCTTGATTCTAAGCGGGTGTGCGTCTAGCAATTCAGATACTTCGTCAAGCGCCTCAGGCACTGACTTAGTTTGTGCAAACAAAAAGGTCACTTTTGTCTCCACTGGAAAAGCAGGAGATAAATCAGTCTACGACGACATGATCTCGAATGGTCTCGATGCTTCAAAAGCAGAGTTGGGTGCGGATACACAATATGTGGAAGCGCTAGATCCAGCTGTTTTTGAAACGACTCTCACTAATGCTGCAAATGCTGGTGCAAATGTCATTGTTTCTACTTTCCTTGACATGAGCAAGCCGCTTGCAACAGTTGCAGCAAAATTCCCTGACATACATTTCATTCAGATTTATGGAATGCCAAATGACCCAGTAATTCCAAATCTCCGGACTGTTAGCTTCCGATATGACGAAGCAACCTATCTCTCGGGTATTTTGGCAGGACAAGTCACATCTTCAAATATTCTCGGCTATGAGGCCGGCATGTTTGTACCTGGAATCAACACCGACTTTAACGCCTTTAAGTCGGCGGCGACTTCCGTCAATCCAAAGATCAAGGTTCTCCCGGGAGATGTCGGCTCATTTAGCGATGATGGGAAAGCCAAAGAGGTTGTTGCTAATCTCTACGCCAAGGGCGCAGATATTGTCCAAGGTGATGGACCAGTTGTTGGTCACATCCAAGCAGCGATAGATAAGAACAAATATGCAATCATGGGTGCACCTGGTCTCGTGAGTATGTCACCTAAGAACGTGATGGGTGTGACATTCATTTACTTCGGAAAAGCAATGTTCAATGCAATCAGTGATGCTTGCGGCGATGGCTTTACTGGGGGACATATTGCTACCGGAGTTGCGGATGGAACCACTGGTTTCTACGTACCTGAGGAGTTCTTAGCTGCTGGAGATCCTGCAGTAGTTGCTAAGGTCGAAGCTGCAATGGATAGCGTTGCCAAGGCAGAAGAAGATATCAAGAGTGGTGCGATTGTTGTTCCTGTAAATAACGACAATCCATGATCAATGCAGTGCAAACTCCCGGGGCCATTGGCCCCGGGAGTTTGGCTGTGTCAACAGAAAATTTAGGTGTTGATTTCGGAAATTTTAAGGCTCTTAAGAATGTGTCAGTTGGGTTTGAAGTTGGAAAGATCCATGCTGTTGTCGGACAAAACGGTGCAGGAAAAACCACTTTTTCAAAGGTTTTAATGGGTTTAGTAAAAGCCTCACATGGGTCATTGACGGTCAATGGACTTCACCCAGACTCTTGGAGTGTGCGGCAAGCGCGACTTGCTGGATTGGATATGGTGCACCAAATCTTCACAATGCCACCTAATGCCACAGTGGCGGAGGCTTTTGAATTCTTTCAGTCGGATACTTCCAGTCTCCTGCCGTACCGTAAATCGATTTTAAATCTAAAATGGCAGAGAATTTTGGCTGAGTTTGAAGTCAATATATCGCCAGAAGCTCTAATTAACTCGCTTTCCATCGAGGCCGTCCAGTCATTAGAAATAGTAAGGGCATTGATGGCAAAAACTCAGGTATTAATTCTTGATGAACCTACAGCCGCACTAGCGCCACCTGAGTCCAAGAGATTGTTTGAAAATTTGCGCCGCTTGAAAGAAAAGGGAATAACAATAATTATCGTTCTTCATAAGGTAGTTGAAGTACTAGAAATAGCAGACACGGTAACAGTTCTTCGAGATGGAGAGTGCATTAAGAGCGCAGTTAAGGTGGATGATTTTGATGCCGAGTCGTTAACAAATGAAATTATTGGACTAACGGCAGTTGTTCCGCAGAAGACCGAGCTTGTCCGGATGGACGCCTCTTCTGAAGTTGTCTTAACGCTAGTTGCACTTTCTACGAAGCAGCACGCTAGTGAGTCAGCACTTGCGTCTTTAGACCTTACAGTTCGGCCGGGAGAAATAGTCGGAATCGCTGGCGTTGAGGGTAATGGCCAACGCGCCTTAGTTGAAGTCATTATGGGGTTAGTTAAGGCAACTAGCGGTGATATATTTTTTGAGAATAGCCGTATTACAAATGTGTCAGTGCGAGCACGAAGAATGAAGGGTATTCGGGTAATCCCGTTCGACCGTTTAACTGAGGGTGTTAGTACAACAAAAACACTGTGGGAAAATACTGCAGCAGGTTCGTTAATCAATGATAAGCGCCGTTTTTTGTTTGTCTCGCCCAAGGAACTAAGGAAGAATTCAGAAAAGGTTTTAAAACATTGGCAAGTGAAATATCAGAGCCTAGATCAGTATGTCTCTGAATTATCTGGTGGCAATGTCCAACGTTTAATCTTCTCGCGAGAGTTAGATTCAGGTTTAAAGCTATTGATTGCAGCTCAGCCAACAAGAGGTCTTGATGTAGGCGCAACAGCCTTTGTTCATGAGACATTGGACGCCTTAAGAAACTCTGGCGCAGGAGTGCTATTAGTTTCGGCGGATCTGGAAGAATTATTTGCGCTCTCAGATCGCCTGATAGTTTTACAACGTGGCTGCATTAGCGGCAGTTTCACTGGGCCATACGACCGAAGCCTGGTTGGCAACGCAATGGTTGGCACTCAATGAGAACTAGGTTGTTTTATATTATCGGCAGCCTCGCAACTGTCGCCGCGCTGTTATTCGTTTCCGGATACTCTTTAATTGAAGTCGGAAATGGCGCGATTAAAGGCGCTTTCACTGCTCCAGATGCCTGGCACGCGACGCTTCGATGGTCCACTGCATACATTCTTATTGGGGCTGGCGTGATTATCAGCGTGCGAGCTGGCTTCTTTAATCTTGGCGCCCAAGGTCAGTTCTATTTGGGATCACTTGGGGCTGTATCTGTTTCGCTCTACTGGTCTAATGGGCCTCGTTACTTGGTCATTGCAATGTCACTCGTAGCCGGGATCGTAGGTGGAGCTTTGTGGGCCTACGTTCCAGGTTGGTTAAGAGTTAAGCACGATGCAAACGAAGTTATAACGACCCTAATGACAAATTTTCTTGCAATTTTAGTTTTACGTTCCCTATCAAGGGGAGTCCTACAGGATGACGCTGGCAGTGGAGAGGCATCCTCCAGCAGAACTATTGATCCAAGTTTAAGAATTAGTAATGGAAGTGGTTTCTCGATAACAACCCTTGCAATTTCAACTTTTGTATTAATTACGCTGTGGCTCATCTTGACGCGAACAAGATTTGGGATTATCTCTGGAATTGTCGGGCGCAACCCACTTATGGCCAGATGGCAGGGCGTCGATGTTGGAGATGTTGGAATAAAAGTATTTTTACTCAGCGGTGCTTCTGCTGGCCTAGCGGGCGCAGTAGAGGTCCTTGGGGCTAATGGACGTGTTTCTTCAGGATTTGAAGCTGATTTGGGAATGACCGCAATCTTAGTTGCGATTGTGAGCGGCCTAGGTGCGATCGGATTAGCTTTAGCAGCTATCTTCTTTGGGGCGATGCAAGCTGCACTTCTGTACATTCCAATTGTTAGTGATGTTCCACCATCTTCCCTGCAACTAATGAGCGGCATGATTGCCCTATTTGTCACTGCAAAATTTGCAATCAATTTACGACATATAAGAAAGCAGGGCTTGCATAAATCTGGTGAATCACTATGACATGGGTAGTTTTTGCGCAGTTTATTGATTCGACGTTGCGTGCATCCACCCCGATAATTTTGGTTGCATTGGGCGCAGTATTTTCCCATAGAGCAGGAATTTTTAACCTTGGACTAGAGGGATTTATGCTCTTTGGAGCCTTCGGTTCAATTGCAGGAACTTTAGCAAGTGGATCACAACTAGTAGGACTTGTATTGGCGATATCACTTGCAATGCTGACATCCCTTCTCTTTTGGACGGTTACTGAAGTAATGAAGGCCGACCCCATAATTGCCGGCTTAGGGATCTCAATACTTGGCTTAGGCGGAACCTCGTTTGCGCTTCTAGCAATTTTCCACTCACGAGGAGCGATATATGTTACAGAAGGGCTTTGGAGACCAGTTAGAAATGCTGATGGTGGAATTCTTGCTATGGTCAGTGATTTATCTATCTTAGTTTGGGTCACACCGCTATTAGTTTTTATGGTGTGGCTGGTACTGCGCCGAACACGATTTGGAATCAACATTTCCGTAGTGGGAGATTATCCTTTTGCCGCGCGAAGTGCCGGAATTCTTCCCTCCTTGGTTAAATTGAAAGCCATATTAATTACGGGTGCATTTGCTGGTTTAGGTGGCGCTGAACTCGCACTTGGATCACTGAGGGCATTTACAGAAAACATAACTCAGGGCCGGGGTTTTATGGCATTTACTGCCGTTGTCTTTGGTGCAGGAGCGCCAATCGGGGCTGCATTAGCGGGCCTCTTTTTTGGTTTAGCTGACGCTGTTGGTATTCAGACACAAGTACTTGCCGAGGGTCTACCAATACCAAGGGAAGTGATCCTGGGGTTGCCATATCTATTAACAATTGCTGCCGTCTGGTTTGATGGAAGTCGTCGAAAGAAACGTGGCGAACAACTATCCGGCTTTGGGGAGTTTCGAAATGAATAGAAGTCCATTATGAAAAGACTCTTACGCCAAGCCAAAATAAGTAGTCCTGATTCAACCTTGATGCTCAATATAATTGATCAGTTTGATCAGTTGGCGGCATCGAGTGCCTCTCTTGCAAAGTTTGCCAAGGTTGCTAATCGTCTCTCAGGACATCCCGTGACTATCTATGACTCTTGGAATGGAAGAGCGATACACATCGAAGCTGATGGCATGGAACATGATGTATTACTGGAGATTGGCACGGCTGCAGTAATGGCAGCGGCAGTCTCTTCCAGGTTAAGAGGACGACGCTCGAGCATTCTCACTGTTGGTGATCGGGAAGTTCTTGCAGCCAATTTAGAAGCTGCCACGGGTCGAATCGGAATTGTTTGGCTAGAGCAAACCACCGAGAGTTGGTTGTTGAAAGATCATATTATTGCTGAACGCCTAGCTGCAGCCGTCGTGACTGAAGTGGTGACTCGCCATGCGCTAATTGATTCTAATTCAACGCCAGACTCTTCATTGATTCAGCAAATCTTGCTTGGCGGTTTAAATCAAGCTGATATTGAGGCTTATATACGCGATGCAAAACTTCCATTAGGAAAGCAACTTGTTGCCATTGCAGTTGGCGAACACCCACGATCGGCTACTAGCCCCGAGGCTTTAGCACAAATCGCTACGCGGGCACTTGCCAAAGTGGGAATTACGGCTCAGTCGACCGTAATTGGCTTGCATCCTGCATTGATCGCACCAAAATCGCCAAAGATTGACCAAGCACTAGAAGAGCTTGGCAATGGAAGTGCTGGCTCGGGCAGTGTTCTCTCATTTGGAATCGGCAATCCTGTTGAACCGGAAAATTTGCATCGAAGTTGGAAAGAGGCAAAAGAATCACTTCTGCTGCGTTCCCTAACGTCACCTGACAGCAGGGTGGCAAATTTTAGTGACTTAGGCTTACTTCACTTGCTTGCACAAATACCAGCAAAGGATGTAATCGCCAGTTCAGATTATAAGAATATTTCTGCACTGGCAGATTCCGGATCAAATCCCACAGATTTGGAACTACTCGAAGTATTTTGCGACAGCGGTTCTTTACGGCTCACTGCCTCTGCCGTTTATTTACACTTTACGAGCGTTCGGGCTCGGATTTTACGCATAGGCGAGCAACTCGATCTTGACCTTAATCAAGTTACAGATCGCTTTAGGGCTCACGTCGCAGTTAAATTAGTTCAGATTGATCGGGCAAGACAGTTAGATGATGCGACATTTATAGCCGTGAAGGTTGGGAAAACACAAAAGCAAAAACCTAAAAGTCAGGTTGATAAAAAATGACCCACCTCGAATATCAGCCAACTGAGGCTACTTTCATTATCGCCTCTGACGGAATCAAATTAGCAACCGACGTATATCTACCCCAGGGGAAGGGTAACAAAACTTTCGGAACGGTATTGGTGCGTTTGCCTTATGGAAGGCGCGAAGCTGTTGCTTTTTTACCCGGTGTTGCAGAGATGTTGTCTGAAAGAGGCTGGGCACTTGTAACTCAAGATGTACGAGGTAAATATGATTCGGATGGAGAGCTTGAACCATTCGTACATGAAATTCAAGATGGTTTAACTACTCTGAATTGGATTGAGAGACAGAGCTGGAGCAATGGCGTTGTAGTGCCTGCCGGAGATTCCTATTTTGGCTATACAGCGTGGGCGGCGGCTGCAAGCGGACACAACTCGGTTCAAGGCCTAATGGTCCGTGTTACATCTCCACTTGTGAGCCGTGACTGGTTTTATCGGCAAGGTGTTTTTATGAATGCCCATATGACAGAGTGGGTGAGCTCGACATGGATGGGATCTGAATGGGTGATGGCTGAGCTGGATTGGTCGCTCAACGATTCAGAAAAAATAATTGAAAAATCATTCAACGGGCGATCATCAAAGGATTTGCATGATTGGACCATAAATGCACCTGGCTCAAAGTATTGGAAGAAGAACGATATTGATTATAGAACTGCCTTGAAACGACCCTTAGTAGTTGCACATGTTGGCGGCTGGTGGGACATATTCCAACGTGGACAGCTACAGACCTGGAGGGAATCACAGGGGATGAACACGGGCATTCATCTTTTGCGAATGGATGCCGTAGATCATGTTCTTGATCCATTAACAAAACCTCACACGCCAATTATTGACATCATGGCAGATGCTGATTTACGTTGGAAATCATTGGGTGCAGAGCTTGCACCATTATTTGAAGTTTTATCTCTTGTCGAAAGCGGGGAAAAGGCAGAAAATTCCCAGCGCGTTAAATGGAGGCCAGGTTTTGGAGATTGGCAAAATGGTGACACGTGGCCACCGGTCAATGCAACCGCCAAACTCTTCTATCCTGTTGATGGTTCACAAGCATTTAATTCTGCACAAGGAGGTGTACTCGCACATTCATCAGCCTGGTCAGGAAAAATCAGTTGGCACCATAGCCCTAAGAATCCAGTTCCAACGTTAGAAAGAGACATTTGGCGCCCTTTATTATCGGGAGCCAACCAAACGGAAAACCACGAGCGCAACGATGTGGCAACGTTTTCTACCCACCCCTTAGATGCACAACTCTCAATCGCTGGGCATATTCAATTCACAGCTAATTTCGGAGCCTCTAATGATTTGGCACAGGTCGTTATTAATCTTTCGCACGTTTGGCCCGATGGCACTGCCGTATCAATCGCCGATGGAACGGCGTTAATTCACGGTGCGAAATTGGCTCCTTCAGTAACAGTTGACCTAGGTGATTTAGCATATGAAGTTCCCTCTGGAGGGCAACTACGTTTAAGCATCGCTGGGAGCAATTATCCCAAATACAAAGTTGTTTCGGGTGAGGCGTTTAGTGGCTTTGATCAATGGATGATCATCGATGATACGGCCGTGTTATCGGTTTCAGTCCTTTAGTTGACCCTGCCTGGGTGCAATCACATTCATCGCGATGATTTAGTGCTTCTCTGAGATCTGCCGCAAGACAGCTGCGACTTTAGAACTAACTCCATCTGCGCTAGTTGGCATGTCGCTGAGCTTGACGATAACCGTGTCATGCAGCGCATCTTGGTAAATGTATTGGCCATGCAGGCCAAGCATTAAGTTGATTCCTGCATAGGGATGCCACATCTGTGCGCCATAACCCCAGCCATAGTCCAAAGTGACTGCAGGGGTTGAGAGTCTGGCCTTCCAGGAAGTACTGGCGATCGAAGGCGTTCCAGACATGAGCGCTAAACCAACGCGTGCATAGTCGCGCGCAGTTGCATTAAAACAGCAGAACGCCTTTTCATGTCCGCCGACTTTATCGACGTTCCACGTTGCGTTGTAATCTGCGCCAACTTTTTGCCAGATGCGCTTACTAAATGCATCGGCCAATCCTTGACCGGTGATCTTTTGAACAATGAGTCCGAGCATCTGCGTGTTGACACTTCGATATTCAGGAAAAGTTCCTGGCTCTTCAGTCATTGTACGGTTGTGCATTAAGAACCAGTCAATATCAGTTGATGCATACATCTGTGCGATAGCTACACCCCAACCACTTGGTCCCGTAGGGTAATTATCTGATACTCCTATGCCAGAGTTCATATCTAGCAAGTCTTTGATTGTGACTTTATCGAAGGATGTATCGGCTTTAAATTGAGGCAAGATACTGACAAAGGTATCGCTCTCTTTAATTTTTCCTTCATCAATTAACTGCCCAATGACAAGTGATGTCATGGTTTTAGCTACAGAGTAGGAAGGCAGAACCGTTGAAACACTCTTGCCATTCCAATACCTCTCATACGTTATCTTTCCCCCACGAATGACTAGAAAAGCATTTGTATTGGTGTCATTAAGGAAGTTTTCAAAATCCTGTGTCTTGCCGTTCCACTTCACTTGATTAATCTCTTCAGAGATACCTTGCTGCCAAGGTGCTCCCGGTGTTGAGGAGATGATGTGCGCTGGCATTAGATCAGGCGTCTTTGACGCTGGAGCTAGACCCAATTTGATCGCCGCAATTGGCTCGGGATATCTAATTGCCTTAGTCAAACCAAACAGGCCCAGATAGAGCACGAATACAACTATAAGAATCTTGCGAATTAATGTGAGCACGTGGCAAGCCTAACTCCCGATAGGCTTACGGGCATGGATGCCGCGGCAGTAGTTTCACAGCTTGCCGATACTGCGCGCAGAGCGGCCCGAACTTTGAGTGTTGCCACAAGTGCCCAGCGCAAAGATGCTTTGTTGGCAATCGCCGATGCGATAGAGGCACGAAGCGCTGAAATCCTTAGTGCTAATGAAAAAGATATGGATCGCGGGAGAGCCGAGGGGCTTAATGCATCTCTACTTGATCGCTTGTCATTAACTGCTGCGCGAATAAAGGGTATTGCCGATGGTGCGCGCCAAGTGAGCGCCCTTGAAGATCCTTTGGGCAAGGTTGTGCGCCACTCAGTTCTACCAAATGGCATCGAACTCAAGCAGATCAGCGTTCCATTTGGAGTCATTGGAATGGTCTATGAGGCCCGGCCTAATGTGACAGTAGATGCTGCCGTTATTCTATTAATGTCAGGAAATGCTGCCTTACTGCGCGGATCATCTAGTGCTGCATACAGTAATCAAATCCTGGTAACCGTTATGCGTGATGCTCTTGTAACAACAGTTATTTCACCCGATGTTATTCAATTAGTCCCATCAGATAATCGCGACAGCGTTAAGGCGCTTTTACATGCCCGCGGCAAAGTAGATTTAGTAATTCCACGGGGAAGCGCATCACTGATTCGAATGGTCGTTGATGAATCGACTGTGCCAACAATTGAGACTGGCGCTGGTGTGTGCCATGTATTTATTGACGAGTTCGCTAATTTAGATATTGCGCTACCTATTATTATCAACTCAAAAACCCAACGTCCAAGTGTGTGCAATGCCGCCGAGACTCTTCTGGTGCATAAGAGTATTGCCACGACATTTCTTCCGATTGCCTTAAAAGCTCTGCATGAAGCCGGCGTTATCCTGCATTGCGATACTGCCAGCTTGGCTATTGCTGGGGAAATTCCTGCCACATTGGCCGAAGAGGAAAACTGGTCAACTGAGTATGGAACTTTAGAGATGAACATTGCTGTCGTTGATTCAGTAGATGCCGCCTCAGATCACATTGCAACCTATGGAACTGCGCACACTGAAGCAATTGTTACTGACAATCAAGCTAATGCCGATCGCTTTATCGCCTTGAGTGATTGCGCCGCTGTCATGGTTAATACATCAACACGATTTACTGATGGAGAGCAGATGGGCTTTGGCGCCGAAATTGGGATTTCTAATCAAAAATTGCATGCCCGCGGACCGATGGGCCTTGAAGCTATGACTACAACGACCTGGATCGTTACTGGAAATGGCCAGATTCGCAGTTAGCGCGCGAATTAATTAGAATCACACCCATGACCAGCCTTTCCCGCGATGATGTCGCAAACCTTGCACGACTTGCGCGCATTGAAATGAGCGATGAAGAGCTAGTAAATCTTTCCAATGAATTTACTGTCATCCTTGATGCCGTTGCGCGAGTCCAAGAAGTTGCTGGCGCAGATGTTGAGCCGACATCACACCCGCTGCCTTTGCGCAATGTATTTCGTCCCGATGTAGTTGTCGCCTCATTAACTCCCGAAGAAGCATTATCTGGTGCACCGGCACAAGAGGAGTCACGTTTTAGAGTCCCACAGATTTTGGGTGAAGAATGATTCGTAACTCCGCAGCAGAGATGGCGGCCAAACTCAACGCCGGAGACATTACTTCTGTTGAATTAACGCAACTACACCTTGATCGCATCGCATCGGTAGATACCGATGTACATGCTTTTCTCTATGTAAATAATGAAGGTGCCTTAGCGCAAGCCGCAGAAGTAGATGCTAAGCGCGCAGCTGGAGAAAAAATGTCTCCACTTGCTGGAGTACCGCTGGCATTAAAAGATGTCATGACACAAAAAGGCGTCCCTACTACATGTGGATCAAAGATTCTTGAAGGTTGGCGCCCACCATATGATTCAACCGTTGTAACAAATTTAAAGAACAACGACATTGTTATTTTAGGCAAGACCAACATGGATGAGTTTGCAATGGGCTCATCTACTGAAAACTCTGCCTATGGTCCAACGCATAATCCTTGGGATTTATCACGCATTCCCGGAGGTTCAGGCGGAGGATCTTCTGCAGCCCTTGCCGCATTTGAAGCACCTCTTGCCATCGGAACTGATACTGGTGGTTCAATCCGCCAACCCGCTGCAGTTACAGGAACGGTTGGCGTAAAACCTACCTACGGCGGCGTATCACGCTTTGGCTTAGTCGCATTTTCTTCCTCCCTTGATCAAGCAGGTCCATGTGCACGCACAGTTTTAGATGCAGCGTTACTGCATGAAGCAATTGCTGGACATGATCCAAAGGATTCAACAAGTATTAATGCCCCAGTGCCGCAAGTGGTTGCAGCAGCTAAGAGCGGTGACGTTAAGGGAATGAAGATTGGTGTTGTTAAAGAGCTCAACGGTGATGGATATCAAAGTGGAGTTCGCACACGTTTTGAAGAGTCACTTGAGTTATTGGCCGCCGCTGGTGCTGAGATAGTTGAAGTATCAGCGCCAAACTTTGAATATGCCCTTGCTGCATATTATTTGATTGCGCCTTCCGAGTGTTCTTCAAACTTAGCTCGCTTTGATGCAATGCGATATGGCCTGCGCGTAGGCGATATTGATGGAGCATCGGCAGAATCTGTAATGAACCTAACACGTGAAGTTGGTTTTGGCCGCGAAGTAAAGCGTCGAATTATTCTTGGAACGTATGCGCTCTCATCAGGTTATTACGATGCTTACTATGGAAGTGCACAGAAAGTTCGTACATTAATTACGCAAGATTTCAATAAAGCTTTTGAAAAGTGCGACGTGATGGTCTCGCCAACATGCCCAACGACAGCATTTAAAATCGGTGAAAAGTCCAATGATCCAATCGCTATGTATTTAAATGACATCGCAACTATTCCCGTCAATATGGCTGGCATCGGTGGAATGTCACTGCCTGCTGGTTTAGCACCGGAAGATTCTCTGCCAGTTGGTTTCCAGATCATGGCACCGGCGATGAAAGACGAGCGGATGTACTTAGTCGGTGCAGCACTTGAGGCGGCATTGTTGAGTAAATGGGGCGCACCTTTGCTATCACAGATTCCAGCATTGGCAGGAAAATAAATGGCGCTTACATACGATGAAGTAATGGCAAAGTACGAACCAGTACTTGGCCTAGAAGTGCACGTTGAGCTCAATACGCAATCAAAAATGTTTTGCGGTTGCAGCACAATTTTTGGCGCAGAACCTAACACTCAAACATGTCCAGTCTGTTTAGCTTTGCCAGGTGCGCTACCAACAGTGAATGAAAAGGCGATTGAATCTACGATAAAAATCGGCCTTGCATTGAATTGTTCTATCGCACCATTTAGTCGCTTCGCGCGCAAAAACTATTTCTATCCAGACATGCCCAAGAACTTTCAGATCTCACAGTACGACGAACCTATCTGTGTCAATGGATATGTTGATGTTGAGATCGAAACCGATGAGGGCCCTAAGGTTTTTCGGATTGAAATCGAACGCGTTCATATGGAAGAAGACACTGGAAAGTCACTGCACGTAGGTGGTGCAACCGGTCGAATTCATGGTGCTGAGTATTCGCTTCTAGATTACAACCGCGCTGGAATTCCTTTAGTTGAGATTGTTACGAAAATTGTTCCGGGAACCGGAAAGTACGCACCAGAAGTTGCTAAAGCCTATGTTGCAGAGTTGCGCGATATCTTGCGCTCACTTGGCGTCAGTGATGTAAAGATGGAGCAGGGCTCACTTCGATGCGACGCTAACGTCTCATTGCGCCTTATTGGAGTGGAAACTCTAGGCACTCGAAGTGAAACAAAGAATGTCAACTCACTGCGCTCGGTTGAACGCGCGATTCGTGGGGAAATGATTCGCCATGCAGAGTTACTTAATAAGGGAGAGCCTGTAGTTCAAGAGACGCGACACTTTCAAGAAGATACTGGATTGACTCGCTCTGGTCGCTCAAAAGAGCAGGCCGAGGATTATCGATACTTCCCAGAACCAGATTTAGTTCCTGTTGCCCCAGATGCTGCATGGATTGAAACGCTACGCGCAGCCTTGCCGGAGCGACCATCAATTCACCGTAAGCGTTTACAAGAAGCGTGGGCGGTTCCAGATAAAGAGATGGCGGCAATGATCAATGCCGACGTATTAAATATTGTTGAAGCCACAGTTAACTTAGGTGCAGATCCAGCAAAGGCTCGCAGTTGGTGGCTCGGTGAAATCTCACGAATTGCAAATGACAAGGAAGTTGCTGTTGCAAATCTGCCGATCACCCCAACTGATGTTGCCGAGATCGTTGCCTTAGTAAGTGCGGGGGAGTTAACCGACAAGCTTGCACGACAAGTAATCGAAGGCGTTATTGCCGGTGAAGGTAAGCCGGCAGCAGTAATTGCTTCGCGCGGAATAAAAGTTGTTAATGATGATGGCGCGCTCATGGCTGCAATCGAAAAAGTTTGTAACGAACAACCTGAGACTGCCGAAAAGATTCGCAATGGTCACTTGCCAGCAGCTGGTGCATTAATTGGCGCAGTCATGAAAGAGACTAAGGGTCAAGCCGATGCCGCCCGTGTCCGAACTCTTCTATTAACTCACTTAGGCCAAGGCGAGTAGTTAGACTAGACACCATGTCAACGATGAAACCGCGATCTGGATTAGTTACTGATGGTTTAGAGCGCGCACCTGCACGCGGCATGTTACGTGCGGTAGGTATGGGTGATGAGGATTGGGTCAAACCTCAAATTGGAATTGCGTCATCATGGAATGAAATCACCCCATGTAACTTATCTCTGGATCGCTTAGCTAAAGCATCTAAACAAGGTGTCATCGATGCCGGCGGATTTCCTATGCAGTTCGGCACGATATCTGTCTCTGATGGAATTTCAATGGGCCATGAAGGAATGCACTTCTCTTTAGTCTCACGTGAAGTGATCGCTGATTCAGTTGAAACAGTTATGCAGGCTGAACGCCTTGATGGAATGGTTACTTTTGCGGGCTGTGATAAATCACTTCCAGGAATGATGATGGCTGCAGCACGTATTGATGTTGCAAGTGTTTTTGTCTATGCCGGTTCAACTTTGCCCGGACAAGTTGATGGAAAAGACGTAACGATTATTGATGCCTTTGAGGCAGTAGGTGCATGTGCGCGTGGATTAATCACACAAGAGCGTGTCGATCAAATTGAACGTGCCATTTGCCCAGGAGAAGGTGCTTGCGGTGGAATGTACACAGCTAACACGATGGCCAGTATCGGAGAAGCGATTGGCTTATCTCTTCCTGGTTCTGCTGCGCCACCAGCTGTTGATCGCCGACGCGATGCCTTTGCAGTTAAGTCTGGTGCTGCAGTTGTAGAACTTATTCGTATGGGAATTACGACCCGCGATATTTTAACTAAGCAGGCCTTTGAAAATGCAATAACTATCTTGATGGCCCTGGGTGGATCTACAAATGCAGTTCTGCATTTACTTGCGATTGCCCATGAGGCCAATGTTGATTTATCACTCAACGACTTTCATCGAATCGGATCCAAGGTCCCGCTACTGGGTGATTTAAAACCTTTCGGTCGCTTTGTGATGAGCGATATGGATAAAATCGGCGGAGTTCCAGTAGTTCTTAAAGCACTGCTAGAAGCAAAAATGCTGCACGGTGACGTATTAACTGTTACTGGAAAGACGATGGCAGAAAACTTAGCTGACATTAATCCACCAGATCCAGATGGTGAAATTTTGCGTGCTTCATCAAAGCCTTTATCTACCGATGTTGGAATCACAATTCTTGGTGGGTCGCTGGCACCAGATGGTGCAGTCTGTAAGACCGCTGGAATTGGGATCGATGTATTTGAAGGACCCGCACGAGTCTTTGAACGCGAGCAAGCTGCGATGGATGCACTTGAAAACGGAACTATCCAAGCCGGCGATGTTGTTGTGATTCGCTATGAAGGTCCAAAGGGTGGACCTGGTATGCGTGAGATGCTCATGATTACTGGCGCTATTAAAGGCGCAGGTCTTGGAAAATCTACGTTGCTCTTAACCGATGGACGCTTCTCCGGTGGATCAACTGGTTTGTGCGTTGGACACGTTGCACCAGAGGCCGTCGACGGTGGCCCAATCGCGTTTGTGAAAGATGGCGACATGGTGCGCATCGATATTACAAAGCGAACCATGGACTTACTTGTTGATAGCCAGGAGCTAGAGGCCCGTAAAGTCGGCTGGAGCCCGCTGCCTCATAAATACACCCGTGGTGTTTTGCATAAATACTCCAAGTTGGTGGGCTCAGCATCTAAAGGCGCCGTCTGCGACTAACTGTTCAAATTGTGAGATGGGCATCTCACGTCTTGACTGAATTCATAACCTGTTGGAGAATATGGCCATGTCTACAGCATTAGTAGTAGTGGTGGTGATTTAAAAGCGCGTGATCTAGCAATTCGATCGCGCGCTGCCCTCAGTTAACCTGAGGGTTTTTTCATTTAATCACACCACAATGAGCACGGAAGGAGATGGAAAATGAGTCAGATGAATGGAGCTAGTTCACTCGTCGCATCGTTAGAGGCTGCTGGCGTCGATGTCATGTTTGGAATTCCAGGCGGTGCAATTTTGCCAGCCTATGATCCAATCTTCTCAAGCTCAATCCGTCACATTCTTGTCCGCCACGAACAAGGTGCAGGTCATGCTGCAACCGGTTATGCCCAAGTCACTGGTCGAGTGGGAGTATGTATTGCAACTTCTGGTCCCGGTGCAACAAATCTTGTAACACCACTTGCCGATGCTGCAATGGACTCAGTTCCAGTCGTAGCGATTACTGGACAGGTTCCCTCTGTTGCAATTGGAACCGATGCATTTCAAGAGGCTGACATCCGTGGCATCACGATGCCATTTGCAAAACATAACTATTTAGTCACGGATCCCGCTGATATTCCTCGCGCGATTGCCGAAGCCTTTCATATTGCAAGTACCGGTCGACCTGGTCCAGTTTTAGTTGATATTGCCAAAGACGCTCTACAAAAAATGACTGAGTTTGCGTATCCAAGCTCAGTTTCACTGAAAGGCTACAAGCCAAAGCTTGCACCTGATGCACAATCAATCATCGATGCTGCAGATTTGATTACACAATCTAGTAAGCCTGTCTTCTATGTTGGTGGCGGCGTTATTAAAGCTAATGCCTCGCGTGAATTATTAGAGCTCGCCCAGCTTCTAGGTGCGCCGGTAGTTACAACGCTTATGGCACGTGGTGCTTTTCCAGATAGTCACCCACTCAACCTTGGAATGCCTGGCATGCACGGAACTGTGGCCGCAGTTACTGCACTACAAAAGTCAGATCTACTTATTACATTAGGTGCACGCTTTGATGATCGCGTAACTGGCAAGCTCTCAACCTTTGCAGTTAATGCCAAAGTAATTCACGCCGATGTAGATCCAGCTGAAATCGGTAAGAATCGTTTCGCTGACGTTGCAGTCCTTGGCGATCTTAAACATTCCATCGCGGCATTGATTCCTGCAGTAAAAGCTGCCCTAGCTAAGAATCGCCCGGATTTAACTGCATGGTTGCGCCAAATGAACTCACTAAAGGCAACATATCCACTTGGCTATGACGTACCTAAAGATGGATCACTTGCACCGCAATATGTTATTGAGCGCTTAGGAAAAATATCAGGGCCGGAAACTATTTTTGCAGCTGGTGTTGGACAACATCAAATGTGGGCATCGCAGTTTGTCTCCTATGAGAATCCACGCACCTGGTTGAACTCAGGTGGCTTAGGAACTATGGGTTATGCCGTACCTGCTGCCATGGGGGCCAAAGTTGGTGCACCGGATTCAACTGTGTGGGCAATCGATGGTGATGGCTGCTTCCAAATGACTAATCAAGAGTTAACAACGTGCGCACTCAACAACATTCCAATCAAAGTAGCGATTATAAATAATGAATCACTTGGAATGGTTCGCCAATGGCAGACATTGTTCTACGAAGGTCGATATTCAAACACGAGCCTTGAATCTAAGCGCATTCCTAACTTTCCAATGTTGGCCGAGGCGATGGGCTGCGTAGGTTTGAGTTGTGATCGTCCAGAAGATGTTGATGCAACGATTGAAAAAGCCATGAGCATTAATGACCAACCTGTGGTTGTTGATTTCCGCGTAGCGCGCGATGCAATGGTATGGCCAATGGTGGCAGCCGGTGCTTCAAATGATGACATTTTGATTGCGCGCGAAACCGCGCCTGACTGGGATTCACAGGAGTTATAAAATGGCCCAACACACTCTCGAAGTAATCGTCGAAAACTCTCCCGGCGTTTTAGCCCGCGTGGCTGGCCTGTTTTCACGTCGTGCCTACAACATCGAGCGTTTATCGGTTGGTCCAACCGATAACCCAGAGACCTCTAAAATGGACATCGTAGTTAACTTAGATGGCCATGCATTAGAGCAAGTAATTGCTCAGCTGGACAAGTTAATCAATGTAATCGCGATCAAAGAGATCGTGCCTAACACAGCTCAACCAATTGTTCACGACACACAACCCGACTACCAGAACTAATAAGGAGAAATACCGTGGCAGCAACGATGTATCACGAAGAGGATGCCGATCTATCAATCATCCAGGGTCGCAAAGTCGCGATTATCGGTTACGGCTCACAAGGACACGCGCACGCACTTAACTTGCGCGATAGCGGAGTCGATGTTCGCGTCGGCTTAAAAGATGGTTCGCCATCTCGCGCAAAAGCAGAAGCTGAAGGCTTGCGTGTTGTTAGCGTTGCAGAAGCCGTTAAAGAGGCAACTGTCATCATGATTTTGGCACCTGACCACGTTCAGCGCCACATCTACACAGATTCAATTCTGCCTAACCTTAAAGATGGTGACGCACTTCTATTTGGTCATGGATTTAATATTCGCTTTGGTTACATCAAGCCATCAGCATCAGTGGATGTTTGCATGATTGCACCTAAGGGTCCAGGCCACTTAGTGCGTCGTGAGTTTGTTGCAGGCCGTGGAGTTCCAGTCATCGTTGCAGTTGAACAAGATTCAACAGGCAGCGCTTGGCCATTAACCCTGTCATATGCACGTGCAATCGGTGGACTACGTGCCGGTGGAATCTTGACTACCTTTACTGAAGAGACTGAGACAGATCTATTTGGTGAGCAATCAGTTCTTTGTGGTGGAGCATCACAGCTGGTTATGTACGGTTTCGAAACTCTTACTGAAGCTGGTTACCAGCCAGAGGTTGCATACTTTGAATGTCTACATGAGTTAAAACTCATCGTTGATCTTATGTATGAAGGTGGAATCGCTAAGCAGCGCTGGTCAGTCTCAGATACTGCTGAATTCGGTGATTATGTTTCAGGACCTCGCGTAATCGATCCACACGTGAAAGAGAACATGAAGGCTGTTCTAGCTGATATCCAAAGTGGAGCTTTTGCTAAGCGCTTTATCGATGATCAAGAGGCTGGCGCACCTGAATTTAAATCACTTCGCGCTAAGGGTGAGACACATCCTATTGAGGCTGTTGGCCGTGAACTTCGCAAGATGTTCTCATGGATGAAGCAGTCAAAGGCCGATGATTATCAAGAGGGAAGCGCAGCGCGTGGCTAAACCTATTGTCTTAATTGCAGAGGAGTTAAGCCCAGCAACGCTAGAAGCCCTTGGTCCAGATTTCGAGGTCGTCAACTGCGATGGCGCAAATCGCTCTGAGCTTCTTAGCGCACTAGTTAAGGGAGTAGATGCTGTATTAATTCGTTCGGCAACAAAGATGGATGCTGAAGCGATTGCTGCAGCAAAAGGTTTAAAAGTAATTGCTCGCGCAGGTGTTGGTTTAGATAACGTAGATATTCCTGCAGCAACT
Source organism: Actinomycetota bacterium (assembly GCA_009701185.1). Classification (GTDB taxonomy): domain Bacteria; phylum Actinomycetota; class Actinomycetes; order Nanopelagicales; family Nanopelagicaceae; genus Planktophila. Next base: position 21,710 of record WLKQ01000013.1, read on the forward strand.
GCAGCAGGCGTGATGGTCGTAAATGCACCAACATCTAACATCGTTAGCGCTGCCGAGCTTGCAATCTCTTTATTGCTGGCTTCGGCACGCTTTATCTCACCAGCTCACGCTGCTTTGCGTGATGGAAAGTGGGCACGGTCAAAGTACACAGGTGCTGAGCTATTTGAAAAAACTCTTGGAATTGTCGGCTTTGGTCGCATTGGCCAGTTAGTCGCTCAACGTATGCAGGCATTTGGCATGGATGTCATTGCCTATGATCCATATTTACAGCCAGCACGTGCTGCCCAATTAGGTGTTCGCTTAGTAGATCTTGATGAACTTTTGCGCACAGCAGATTTCATTACGATTCACCTGCCAAAGACTAAAGAGACTGCAAACTTAATTGGCGTTGAAGCGCTGAAAAAGGTTAAGCCCTCTGTTCGAATTATCAACGCTGCCCGCGGAGGAGTCCTCGATGAGGCCGCTCTCTATGATGCAATCGTTGAAGGACGAGTTGGCGGAGCTGGTCTTGATGTTTTTGCTAGCGAACCATGTACCGATTCACCCTTGTTTACTCTCGATAAAGTCGTTGCAACTCCGCACTTAGGTGCATCTACGGATGAGGCCCAAGAGCGAGCAGGAATCGCCGTCGCTGTTTCAGTGCGTAAAGCCTTAGCGGGCGAGCTCGTACCCGATGCTGTCAACGTTAAGGGCGGCGTCATAGCTCAAGAGATTCGTCCAAGCTTGCCGCTTGTAGAGAAGATGGCACAGATTGCAACAGAGCTTCTCAATGAAGTTCCGGTCAATATGGATATTCAAGTACGTGGAGAAATCGCAGTTCACGACTCGTCGATTTTGGCAATCAGCGCGCTCAAAGGCGCACTTATCGCAGTTGGTGCTGAAGAAGTTACCTATGTAAATGCGCCAGGTCTAGCAAGTGAACGTGGAATGATATCGAACGTCACGACAACTGCTGACAGCGCTGAGTATCGATCCATGATTTCTCTGCGTGCTGCAACGGGGAGCGGTAAGTCAATTACCGTTGATGGAACATTGATGGGAATCAAGCAGACTCAAAAGATTATTGGGATCGATTCATTCTCGCTAGATCTTCCTCCAACGGCACATATTTTGTTCTTACGTTATGTGGATCAGCCAGGAGTCATTGGAACGGTTGGTCACACATTGGGTCAAGCACATATCAATATCGCAGGCATGCAAGTTGCTCGAAGTGGTGCTGGCGGTAAGGCGTTGATGGCACTTTCTGTTGACTCCGATGTAAGCGATGATATTTTGGCAACTATTAAGAAAGAGACAGGCGCCGAATCCGTTCGTGCAGTTGTCTTGGTGGATTAATGAGCACAATTAACTTAGCGGTAATCGCAGGCGATGGAATTGGACCTGAAGTTGTTAACGAGGGCCTTAAAGTTCTAGATGCTGTGTCTACAAAGTACGGCATCAGCTTTAACAAAACGTCCTATGACTTAGGAGCAGGCTTCTGGCATCGCACAGGTGAAGTTCTACCTGATGCAACGCTGGCCGAGCTGGCAACTAAAGATGTTATTTTGCTTGGTGCAGTCGGAGATCCAACGGTCCCCAGCGGTGTTCTAGAGCGTGGTCTTCTATTGAAGCTGCGCTTTGCCTTTGATCACTACATCAACTTGCGCCCAGCCCGCTTGATGCCTGGGGTCACTGGTCCGCTTGCAACTAAAGCGCCAATTGATTTTATCGTTGTACGCGAGGGCACTGAAGGCCCTTACGTTGGCGCCGGAGGAGTTTTAGCTGAAGGCACTGATGCAGAAATTGCGACAGAGGAGAGTTTGAATACTCGCCGCGGCGCAGAACGCGTTATTCGTGATGCATTTGAACGAGCACTCAAGCGTGATCGCAAGAAGTTAACCCTTGTTCACAAGAACAACGTTTTAACTCGCGCTGGCGGTTTGTGGACTCGCACATTTAACGAAGTTGCTAAAGAGTATCCAACGGTTACAACTGATTATCTACATGTTGATGCAGCATCAATGTTCTTTGTTACTAATCCTGAGCGCTTTGATGTAGTCGTTACTGATAACTTGTTTGGTGACATCTTGACCGATATTGCAGCGGCAATTTGCGGAGGAATCGGACTTGCAGCATCTGGCAATATCAATCCAACTCGTAAGTTCCCATCGATGTTTGAGCCCGTTCACGGTTCAGCACCTGACATTGCCGGTAAAAATATTGCCGATCCAACAGCCACGGTTATGTCAGTTGCCATGATGCTAGATCACTTAGGTTATGCCGA
>WLKQ01000014.1 GCA_009701185.1 Actinomycetota bacterium
AATTCGGCAATCGTTATCTACTGAAAAAGATTTTTTTTACGCCTTCAAACCGTACGAGAGCCCTGCTTTCCAAATTTGCGCACAAATTACTAAAGCTGCCAAAAAAGGAGCCGTACTAGTTGTTGCTCCAGACGAGAGAGATGTCAACCAAATCGCTCATTATCTTGACGCAATGGGCACCTCATTTCTACGTCTAGATAGTTCATTGAGTCGTGCGGATCGCTATGAGAACTATCTAAAAGCGCTCAACGCGCCCGATTGCATAGTCCTTGGTGCGCGAAGTGCGATATTTGCACCGATTTCAAATCTCACGACAGTCATTGTCTATAAAGAGAACTCTCACGAACATTTTGAAAAGCGCTCACCCGGGTGCAATGTTAGAGATATCGCATTATTGCGCCGAGATTTAGAATCCATTGCAGTTATATTCTCTGGATATGTACCTTCGATGGAATTGTCGGCACTGATCGATACTCGGAAACTGCAATATGAAAACCATAGCTTTAAGCTCAATGCACAATCATTCTCGTCAGATGATGGGACATTACTTCCCGGACGGATTTTTACAAATATTCGCAAGGCACTAAAAACGGGACCAGTGCTATTTATGGTTCCTCGAAAAGGCTACGGAAACGCACTTCTCTGTGCACATTGTAAAAACCTGGCGCAGTGCTCATGTGGGGGACGCTTATCTATTGGTTACCGGAATGCACCGCCAATCTGCACCGTTTGTGCACAGGATTACCCCGAGTGGATGTGCTCCTGGTGTGATCGAAAAAAGCCCTACATCGCTGGGCGAGGGATTGAACGTGCAGCCGAGGAGATTTCACGAGCATTTAATGGCTACCCATTAATACTTTCATATGGTGATGTTATAAAAAGCAATATTCCTCATAAACCCGCTTTAGTTCTGGCAACACCTGGTGCTGCACCTACAACAGAGAATGGATATAGCGCTGTTGTGATTCTGGAAGGCCTCAGTTTTTTCTCCCATCCAGATATTCGCGCGCAAGAGCGCGCACGTGAATTATTCTTTGAGACAGCAGCAATGATTGAACCAAAGGGCGAAGTTCTCTTATCGATTCCAGATGATCATCCGATCACCTCATCGATAGTCAAATGGAATCCAGGTGCAATGATTCGTCGCGAATTGACTGAAAGAGACGAGGTTGCACTTCCTCCATATGTGCAAAGCATTGTCATCACGTGCGCAATCAGCGAGGCAACAAATATAGTCAACGGATTCAAACGTGCGGTTTCGGATTCGCGATTGCCATCGAGTGTAAAAGTATTTGGTCCAACACCCGCTTTAAAAGGTGAGTCACGAATAGTTATCTATTTTGATATCCAGGAGGGCGAACGCGTCAGGCAGTTTGCCCATGAACTACAACGTCGTCGAAGTATTGCCAAGAAACCTCTGCTCACATTACGAGTAGATCCATATTCTTTCTAGCACTTTGATACTATTGGGCAGTGCCGATTCAAGAGATAAGACTTTTTGGAGATCCCGTTCTTCTTACTCCAGCATCTCCTGTTATCGATTTTGATAAAGAGTTGAGAACGTTGGTCGCAGACCTCACAGAAACGATGTTAGAAGCCCCTGGCGCAGGTTTGGCTGCGCCTCAAATAGGCGTTCCTCTGCGAGTCTTTACGTGGCACGTTGATGATGTTCTTGGCCATTTAGTCAATCCAACGCTAGTTCTTGGTGATGAAATACAAGAAGGTGAGGAGGGATGTCTGTCATTTCCCGAACTTAGTTATCTGACACCTCGAGCCATGCGCGCAGTTGCTCATGGATTTAATATGTTTGGTGAGCCAATAAGTATCGATGGATCCGAGTTTCTTGCGCGAGCGTTGCAGCATGAGACCGACCATCTTGATGGCATTTTATTCATTGATCGCATGTTGCCTGAAGATAGAAAACTGGCAATGAAGGAGATCCGCGAGTCCGAGTGGTTTAATCAAGCCTCCCAATCTGGTCAACAAATCTCCATAAAGGAATCACCACATAGTATTTTCGGACGGAACACCTAATGCGCATTGGAGTAGCTGCTACTCCGCACGTTGCGATTCCAACTCTTGAGTGGCTTGTCACAAGCCCCCATGATATTGCGTTGATTATTACCCAACCTGATAGACCATCTGGTCGCGGCCAAGGGATTTCTCAATCACCTGTAAGTAAGTGGGCTGATGAGCACGGTATTCAAATAATCAAACCGAATTCACCCAATGATTTAGTTGGCGTCATCGATTCATTAGATGTTGTTATAACGATCGGTTACGGCGTTCTATTGCCAGAGTCAGTTTTAAAACTTCCTCGACATGGTTTTTTAAACCTTCATTTCTCACTTTTGCCTTTGTATCGGGGAGCTGCACCAGCCCAAAGAGCTTTACAAAATGGAGAAACAGTTACGGGAGTTTCAGTTTTTCAATTAGATCAAGGAATGGACACCGGTCCACTCTTTACGCAACTGAAATTAGATATTGAGTCCGAGTGGCGCAGCTATGAACTCTTAGAGCAGCTCTCACTTTTAGGTCCAGCTGCAGTCGCTGACGCTCTAACAATGATCGAAGATGGTCTCTCACCCTTTGAGCAGACTGGCCTTGCAAGTATGGCGCCGAAGATCTCCAAAGCTGAAGCTGCAATAGATTGGTCGCAATCTTGTGAATTGATTATTAATAAAGTTCGTGCTTTTTATCCAACCCCGTCGGCCTGGACTTTATGGAAGGGTAATCCGCTGAAAGTGACTCGTATAGTGAAGTCTTATTCGGAGCTCGCACTATCTCCAGGCCAGATTCATTGCGCTGACAATAAAGTTCTTGTCGGTACCGGTAATGGAGAAGTCGTTGAATTGTTATTGATCGTTCCTGCTGGTAAATCAGAGATGTCTGCCATTGCATGGTCGAGAGGTGTCCATTTACTTGGAGGAGAACATTTTGGTTGAAGCACGTAGGAATACTTTCAAATCCCCAAAACCGGATGCACCAAGACTTCTAGCCTTTGATCTCTTGCATGAGGTGAATAGGAACGAGGGTTACTCCAACTTACTTCTTCCCGCTGCATTAACGGCTAGCTCTTTAGAGGATCGAGATAGAAATTTAGTAACTGAGTTGCTGTATGGAACTTTGCGTATGCAAGGCAAACACGATTGGGTTCTATCTCAACTCAGTGATCGCCCATGGTCTGAAGTAGATCCTGGAGTTGTAGATATTTGTCGCTTGGGTGTACATCAGATTCATGAAATGCGAATACCTGATCACGCCGCTGTTTCAGCAACAGTTGAAGTTGCTAGAAAACGTGTGGGTGAATCAAAAGCCAGTTTCGTCAATGCGTTGCTTCGTGGTGTTACAAGGAAATCCATCGAGGATTGGTTTGCACCCTTAGCTGATATGAAAGACCCTATTGAACGGATGTCGATTCAATACTCGCATCCCGAGTGGATTATCTCGGCGTATTTCGACCTTCTTAAAGATTGGGGTGAAGTTGAATCAGCACTCCTGATTAACAATGTGCCTGCCACCCCAACTTTAGTTTCGTGGCCAGGACATTCAACCCGCAACGAGTTGATTGATTGTGGCGGCGAACCAACAGTGTTTTCGGAATTTGGAGCACACTTTAAAGGTAACCCTGGTTCGCTAGAGATTATTAGACATCGCAAAGCTGGAATTCAAGATGAAGGCTCACAGTTAGTTGCTACCGTCTTTGCAAGCATCGCTCAAGGTAGTAGCTGGTTAGATATGTGCGCTGGGCCAGGAGGAAAAGCTGCTTTATTATCAAGCATTGCTTCTACTCGCGACATAGATTTCACTGCCAACGAAATTTCTCCAGCGCGAGCCGAATTGGTTCGGCGAGTGGTGCACGGAGCAACTGTTTGGTGCGGTGATGGACGTGAGATCGCCTCTAATAATCGAAGCTTCGATGCGATTTTGCTCGATGCTCCATGCACTGGATTAGGGGCTTTGCGCAGACGCCCTGAAGTACGATGGCGACGTACACTAAAAGATCTACGTTCACTCACCGAGCTGCAACGCGAGCTAATCGAGGCATCTTTAGAAGTATTAAACGTTGGGGGAGTACTTGGTTATGCCACGTGTTCACCACATTTTGCCGAAACCACTGTGCAGGTCCGAGATATTCTAAAGAATCATCCAGAGTATGAACTGGTAGATGTCCAGCCATATCTACCGGCTCACCTCTTAGAAGCAACCAGAGATGGTGCGCTCTCATTATGGACACATCGACACGGCACTGATGCAATGTTCTTGGCTGTCCTGAGAAAGAATAGTTAGCATTACCTTATGCGCGAAATCCGTATTACACCGAGTATTCTCAATGCCGACTTCTCCAAACTCGATTCAGAGATAGCTCGTATTGCAGATGCATCGGATCTAATACACCTTGATGTAATGGACAATGTATTCGTTCCTAATTTTACTTTCGACTTTGATCGAAGTGCAGCAATCATCGCAAACTGCCCAATACCTGTAGATGCCCATCTGATGGTGGCCAATGTCGATGCAATAGCCCCTGACTATGCACGCGCAGGCTGTTCTAGTGTAACAATCCACGCTGAAGCTACTTCAAATATTGCCGTTACATCCAGAGAAATACGCCGCGCAGGCGCTCGATGCGGGCTTGGAATCAAACCCGGTACAGCTATTGAAGATTACGCAGAATACATTGATGATGTTGACATGTTTTTGATTATGACGGTCGAACCAGGTTTTGGTGGGCAGAAATTCATGTATGACATGATGGATAAGCTTCGCAAAACTCGCACAATGATTGGCGATCGTCCAATCTGGCTACAGGTAGATGGCGGAGTCTCTCTTGAAACTATCAGCGCAGCTGCCGAAGCTGGGGCAGATACGTTCGTCGCTGGTAGCGCAGTATTTAATGCTGATGATCCTGCGGCAATGATTGATTCATTACGAGCTCTGGCTAATTCATGAGCATCATTACGTGGTTATTTGAAACAACAATCCACTTCGGTAGTAAATCTATTGCGGTCCGCGAAATAATCGGCGGAACTCTTGGGCTAAGCAGTGCAATTTTGGGCGCTCGTCGAAACATGTGGGCATGGCCGATAGGCATTATTGGCGATGGATTGCTCTTCACGGTTTTTTTAGGGGCAGTATTTGCGTACGGTGACCAACCATCAGCTAATTTTTATGGTCAAGCTAGTAGAAACCTGCTTCTAATTTTTGTGAGTACATACGGTTGGATACGGTGGAGTCGACATAGAAAAAACAGCGCCGATAAGACATCACCAGTGGACCCGCGATGGACAACTTCGCGAGAGCGGTTCATTCTTCTTCCGTCGATTGTGATCTTTTTTTGTGTCTCGATGCAGATATTTAAAGCACTAGGAGAATCAGGAACGTGGCTACTAGTAGATACATGGATCTTCACTGGTACAGCACTGGCAACATATGGCATGAGCCGCGGCTATGTTGAATTCTGGCTTGTGTGGGTAGCTGTCGATTTCGTGGGAGTGCCCTTTGCATTCAAAAATGGCTATTACCCAACTGGAACGTTGTATGCGATTTACTGTCCGTTTGTCCTGTGGGGCTTCGTCTCGTGGCTCAAAATCTCGCGCTCCGCTGTAAATAGGTAACGGGCCTACCAACTGGGCTTGTAAACTTATGCCATGAAAACCTTCGACTCACTGTGGCTTGAGTTATCAGAAAAAATGCAGGTTCGGCCCGAGGGTTCGGGCACGGTCGCAGCAGTAGAGGCCGGAGTGCACTCCATCGGCAAAAAGATTTTGGAGGAGGCTGGGGAAGTCTGGCTAGCCGCCGAACATGAAACGAATGAAGCGCTGGCCGAAGAGATCAGTCAATTGATGTACCACGTACAAACATTAATGTTGGCGCGAGGACTTGCACCTAACGATATTTATAAGTACCTGTAGAGAGGTCACAAGAATGTTACGAATTGCTGTTCCTAATAAAGGATCACTTGCCGAGGATTCGATTGCAATTCTCAAAGAGGCTGGGTATAGACAACGCACTGACTCACGGGATTTGGTTCTCGTCGATGCAGAAAATGGTGTCGAGTTTTATTATCTTCGACCTCGTGACATCGCTATCTATGTTGGATCCGGAGAGCTAGAGGCAGGAATTACTGGAAGAGATCTACTTATTGATTCCGGAGCCCAAGCTACAGAGTTAATGCCTTTACACTTTGGTACATCAACTTTTCGCTTTGCTGCACCATCTGATCGCACATGGACGTTATCTGATATCAATGGGCTACGCGTTGCAACCGCTTATCCTGGGTTAGTCGAGCAACACTTACTTGCCAAAGGAATAAAGGCAGATGTTGTCCGACTAGATGGCGCTGTAGAGAGCAGCGTCCGTTTAGGAGTAGCTGATGTGATTGCAGATGTAGTAAGCACGGGAAATACATTGCGCCAAGCAGGTTTAGCAATATTCGGAGATCCGATTCTTACAAGTGAAGCTATCGTGATCAGCCGAACTGGTTCCCAAATACCAGCTGAGCTTGAAATCCTTATTCGCCGTTTACAAGGTGTAGTTACTGCCAGACAATACGTTCTTCTTGACTACGATATTCCAACTTCGGATGTAGATGCAGCTTGTGCAATAACTCCAGGCCTGGAATCACCAACTATTTCACCTCTACAACGTAAAGATTGGGTTGCCGTACGAGCCATGGTTTTGCGTAAAGATACGAATCGAGTGATGGATGAGTTATGGGCAGTCGGTGCTAGAGGAATTCTAGTTACTGATATTCACGCCTGCCGACTTTAATCCTGGATATCTTCGCGAGGAATTCCCAATAAATAAAGCACCGAATCAAGATAGGGATCACTGAGTGAACTATCTGCGGCAGCTTTAACTGCAGGTTTAGCATTAAATGCGATTCCTAATCCAGCGGCTGCAATCATGTCCAAATCATTTGCTCCATCGCCTATAGCCACGGTCTGAGACATGGCAATCGATTCAAGAGCTGCAAATTCGCGTAATGCATCGGCTTTGGCAGCTCTATCAATGATTGGACCGAGCAGTTTTCCAGTAAGAACTCCATCTGCGATTTCCAGAGTGTTGGCTTTGTAATGCTTGATATGAAGTGATTTCAACAATGGTTCGATGACGTTAATAAATCCACCAGAGACCACAGCAACACTATGTCCTAAACTGCTCAGAGTCTGCACTAATGTTTTGGCACCAGGTGTTAAAACAATCTCCTCTTGAGTTTCACTAAGAGCGGTCTCGGACAGACCTTTGAGGAGAGCGACTCGGGCTGTGAGTGATTGTGCAAAATCTAACTCTCCACGCATCGCTGCCTCAGTAATCTCTTTTACCTGAGTTCCAACTCCAGCTTTATCTGCTAGTAAATCAATTACTTCTTGCTGAATCAACGTGGAATCGACATCTAGTTGAACTAACTTACGCGAAAATCGAGAGAAGCCGTTAGGTTGGACAGCTATATCAACTTCATTATCTGCAGCTACGGGTGCAAGAGCCGCAGCTAAATTCTCGTGGTTAACACCAGACACAATCAATTCAATAGCTGTCACCGGTGTTGATGCGGTTCGTGAAATTCTTTCAATATTGCCACCGAGGATAGAGATTGCACTGGAGATGGCCGCCATTGAGCGCGGGTGAAGCTTGGAGCTCAAAACAACAATGTGAATCAACCCCATTTTGCTAGCGATACTATCGATGCTTGTTTCTGAGAAAAGAGTCGCGATATCTACTCCAAGATTCTCAGCACACGTCATGAGATCGGCTTCGATGGCTTTCTCATGAGCTGGATTGCACGATATGAGAGCGGTGAGGACGAGTCGATTACTAATCACTACCTGCTCAATATCTAGGATTGTTAGGGCAAACGGTGCTAACGTCGAGAAAAGTGATTCTGTGATACCAGGCTGGTCCTCGCCGCTGAGGAAAATCAGAGCAGTGAATTCTTTGGGAGAGGTCATAAGACTGGGAAGTTTATCGCGAATCACTGCGCATTAATGGGCAAAATCGCCTTACATGACGCAACTAACCAGTATCTTCTAGCCCTATGACCAGCACATCTGTCTTGAGCGTCAGCGATGTCAGTGTTGTGCGTGCCGGAAAGAATATTTTAGGGCCGATAAATTTTGCAATCATGTCAGGTGAGCGATGGGTGATTCTTGGTCCTAATGGTGCGGGCAAATCGACGCTCCTTCAGATACTGGGGACAAAGATGTTTCCCACTTCCGGTTCGGTGAGTGTTCTCGGAAAAGAGATGGGGAAGATCGATCTCTTTGAACTTCGTACTCGTATTGGAACCTGTGGAGCTCTGACAAATGAAGAGATTCCTTATTATGAAAAGGTTCACGATGTTGTTCTCACTGCAGCCTATGCAGTAGCAGGTCGCTGGAATGAAGTTTATGATTTATGGGATGAGTCTCGCGCAAAAGCACTGTTAACAACCTTTGGAGTCCGTGAATTAGGTGAACGTTATTACGGAACTCTCAGCGAGGGTGAACGAAAACGAGTTCAGATTGCTCGGGCATTGATGACTGATCCAGAACTTCTACTACTCGATGAACCTGCTGGAGGGTTAGATGTCGGTGGCCGTGAAGATTTACTTCGAAGATTTTCAGAGTTTTCGCATGACCCACTGGCACCTGCAACGATTTTAGTAACTCATCATATTGAAGAGATTCCAGTAGGGACCACGCACGCGCTTTTACTTAAGGATGGCCTTAATGCTGTCAGTGGACCTGTCGAATCGGTCATTACATCAGAACATATTTCGGCGGTTTTTGATACTGCCATCACTGTAACTTTCGAAACAGGTCGGTTTTTCGCCCGCGCAGTGGTCTAGCACTATGTCACTGTTCGCTCAGATGCATCCGCAGTGGCAAGAAGCATTAAGGAATTTTCAGCCGCAGTTCGAGCTCATCGATCGTAGATTAGATCCAGAGTCTGTAACGCCACACCACGATTGCATTTTGCGTGCCTTTGCCACACCACTGACCGAGATTAAGGTTGTGATCATCGGTCAAGATCCATATCCGGGTCTTGGTCACGCGCAAGGTTTAGCGTTTTCGGTCGCTACCGAGAAACTCCCATCATCTCTGCGAAATATTTTCAAGGAGCTCCAGAATGATCTCGGGGGAGAGTTGCGAAGCAATGGCGATCTACGCGACTGGCAAGAGCAAGGGGTATTTCTCCTCAATCGAATTTTGACAACACAGATCGGAATCTCTCTCGCCCATGAAGATATCGGCTGGCAGGAGATCACCAATGAAGCGGCGAGAATTCTCGGCAACAAGCCTGTTGTTGCAATTTTGTGGGGTAAAACAGCACAAGAGTTACGATCATTCTTTAAAGCTAAGGCTGTTATTGAATCTGTTCACCCAAGCCCGCTCTCTGCCTATCGAGGTTTCTTTGGATCTAAGCCTTTCTCGCAAGCAAATTCGGTCTTGGAATCCATAGGGAGATCTCCGATTATTTGGGCATAAGAAAACCCCCACACCGTTAAGTGCAGGGGTTTTCTTAACTTAGATAACTATCCGACCCACGCATTAATTGGTGAAGTGAGGAAGTAAATCATAAACAGGCCTGAGACAAGAAGCAGCAAAGGATGAACATCCTTGCGACGACCCTGAACCAAGCGAATTACTACGTGAGATACGAAACCAGCACCGATACCTACCGAAATATTGTAGGTAAATGGCATCAGAATAATTGTTAAGAAGGCTGGAATAGCAATTCCATAATCTTCCCAATCGATATTCTTAATCTGAGTCATCATAAGGAAACCTACGATAACTAGAGCTGGAGTTGCAGCCTCATAAGGAATAACCGCAACGAGCGGTGCTAAGAATGTTGTGAGCAAGAACAAAACACCAGTGACTACTGATGCTAGGCCAGTGCGCGCCCCTTCTCCAACACCTGCTGCTGATTCGATGTAGCTCGTGTTAGATGAAATGCTTCCTGCACCACCTGCCACTGCTGCTAATGAGTCAACCAAAAGAATGCGATCGTTATTTGGAATATCGCCATTCTTATCGATGAGACCAGCCTCATGACCAATCGCTGTAACTGTTCCAACAGTGTCGAAGAAATCAGAGAGCATGAGAGTGAAGATGAAAAGTATTCCAGCAATGAGAGGAATACGATCAAATGATCCCAGTAGATTGAACTGACCGAATAAACCAAAGTCAGGCGTTCCAACTATATCTGTTGGAATGGTTGGAACATTGAGTCCCCAGCCCTTTGGATTAACTGCGCCAGTTGCACCGTTAAAGTTAGGACCGATCTTGAAAGCTGATTCAACGGCGATCGCTGCAACAGTTGCTGCAGCGATGCCAATAAGCAAAGCACCTTTAATTTTCTTGACCATCAGTGCGATCATCAAGAAGAGACCAAAAGCGAAAATCAAAATTGGCCAACCGACAAGTGTTCCATTGTCGCCTAGTGTTACTGGTACTGGACCCGATCCGGTTCTGCGAACAAAGCCAGCATCAACAAGACCGATGAGTGCAATAAAGAGTCCGATACCAACTGAGATAGCAATCTTGAGTTGAGCCGGAACAGCCTTAAACACTGCGGTTCTAAATCCTGTAAGAACAAGAACCGTGATGATAAGACCTTCGATTACTACAAGACCCATTGCATCTGCCCATGACATCTTGGAAGCAATACCAACTGCAACGAAAGTATTGAGGCCAAGTCCAGTTGCTAGTGCCAGTGGATAGTTTCCAACGACACCCATCAGGATGGTCAAGATTCCCGCGATGAGTGCGGTCATTGCAGCAATTGCCGCCAAGTTTGGAGCATCTCCGCCACCGAGGAACTTTCCATCTGCATCTTTGGCCAAGCCAATGATCAATGGATTAAGTGCGACGATGTATGCCATTGTGAAGAATGTGACGAAACCACCACGGACTTCACGAGCTACGGTTGACCCACGTTCTGAGATTTTAAAATACGTATCGAGCATGGATATCCCTTTCTGTTTTGGTATCGGGGGTGTTTACGACCCCGTGTACGACAAATCGGCATGTACAAAGCCGAGGGAAGATAAGTAGGAACCTACCGGCTACTTGGCGGTAAGACGGGACACGACACCCAAGGCGATGGCAACAGATTGCCCGATAAATACTGCGAAAATCACCGTGCCTAGGCCCACATTGCCCCCTAAGAGAGCGCCAAGGAGAACGACACTGGTTTCAATGGCCATGCGCACGCGGCCGACGCGAACTCCAGTGCGGTGGTGCAAAGCAGTCATAAGCCCATCGCGAGGCCCAGGTCCTAAGCCGCACGTGATGTAGACACTTGATGCGATGCCGACTGCAGCAACTCCAAGGAGGGAGTAGATAACTCCCATGCTGTAATTATGTTGCAGTGGAATAAATGTGACGCCAACCTGAATCGCAATTGCTATGACAACTATGTTTGCGACTGTTCCAAATCCAGGTTTTTCTCGCAGCGGAATCCACGCAAGTAAAACCAACGTACTAATTCCAAACGTTGACCAACCCATGGTGATATCTAGGCGTCCGGCCACACCCTGTGCCAATACTGACCACGGCGCATTTCCGATATTCCCTTGGATCAGCAGCGAGTCACCGATACCGAAAATAAATAGTCCAGTGATAAGAATAATCATGCGTTTGAGCGAGAGATCCCAGCGGCTTTTCGCAGTCCATGAAGTATGTGGAACTGTTTTATGTGGGCGAAGGAAATCCTTAAAGTATTGAGCAGACATCCTATAAGTCTAGCCCACGCGAAGATGTTGCATTGACTATTGATACTGCGTAGCCTTGCGCAATGTTTCCAGGTATAGGTACCCTCATCAATGTTGTAACAATTATTGGTGGCGCATCGATCGGTGTTCTTGTTGGAAATCGAATGACAGCAAGAACAAGGGTGTTACTCACTGACATCTTGGGACTTGTCACACTTTTGGGTGCTGCATCAGCTTTATCGGGTATGTGGTCGCCAGATTTTATTCAAGCATTCCCAAAAGGTTGGCCACTTTTAGTAGTTTTAGGCTCGTTACTTATCGGTGGTTTAATCGGCTCAGCCTTGCAGTTAGAGGACAAACTTGAAACTTTAGGAGAGAGACTTCGTAAACGTTTTAAGGCCTCCCAAGAAAGTCCCTTCGTTGAAGGATTTGTCTCGGCTTCACTTCTTTTCGCCATAGGCCCTCTTGCAATTTTGGGATCAATTAGTGATGGCATGTCCACTGGTATTGATCAACTCTTGCTCAAAAGTACTCTCGACTTTTTTGCCGCTATGGCCTTTGCAACTTCTCTCGGTTGGGGAGTGGCGGTTTCAGCCTTTCCTGTTGGCATCTACCAGGGAGCATGGACCGTTATAGGTTTTTTCCTTGGTCAGATTCTTTCTAGCTATCAAGTCGCAGCGATGACAATTGTTGGGGGAATCATGTTGGTAACTATCGCCTTACGACTTCTCAATATTAAGAGCGTGGCAATTGGCAACTTATTGCCTGCATTGGCTATCGCACCTTTATTTGCACTCGCAGTTCACCAGTTTATTTAAGGCAAAAAAAGAGGCGCTATTCCGAAAACGGAAGCGGTTGCAATGAAGTATGTCCCGCTCGAGAAGCACGGGCGGTGACATGTCGCATATGGTGACGTCTGCATAGAACCTCATATGCAATTTCCGCACCAGCTGCCACATCTCCAACAACAACTTGTTCGCCTTCAACAACCATTACTCCACCTTGAGTACGGGCGTTGTGCGTTGCGCGTGATCCACACCAACAAAGAGCCTCGACTTGTAGAGCGTTCACTCGATCGGCTAGTTCTATCAAGCGGGCCGAGCCCGGAAATAAAAGAGTTTTAAAGTCAGTCAAAATACCAAAGGCAAAAACATCGATTCCAAGGCCATCAACAATGCGAGCTAATTGTTCTATCTGTTCGCGTTCATAGAACTGGGCCTCGTCGCAGATGATGTAATCAATGCGATCGCCGGCAGAGAGATGATCCACTACATGCTTATGCAGATCCATGCCAGGGCTTACTTCTATTGCAGGCGAGGAGAGACCCAAACGGGAGGAGATAATTCCGCTTCCAGCACGGTCTTTATTGGTGAAAATAACTCCGCTTCGACCTCTACTGTGGTGATTGTGTGCAGTCTGTAGAGCAAGAGTGGATTTTCCACTATCCATGGTTCCGCAGTAGTAAATCAGTTCAGCCATGATGGGTATCTTGTCATAACGTTAAGTAAAAAGCCCAACACGAATGAGGGCTTTGTCTAGATCCGACGTTAGGTGCCGTGCCATATCTACCGATATGTGTGAGGCATCTCGATAGGCCACAATCCCATCGAGAATTGCTGGACAAAAGTCAGAGCACAGCCAATCCGTAGGGTCAATAATCTTAAAGCCACGAATGATGGTCACGGGTGATTTCTCAGAAGAGTCACAAGTATTGGAGTTTCGTGATGCAAGGCAAGATGGAATATCACGAACTGGATGCGGAGTATCGCTGAGATAAATCAGGTTATCGCTTGCACCATTTAAGTCATGTAAAAGTTTTTGCTGACCATCGCTCCACCATTTAGCTCGATCTGGATATCCGCGAGGGGGAGTGAAATATTGGAAACTACTGACGATAACTGCGGCTGGATGAATCTTCTGAATTCGTTTGATTGAATTCTTACGCCATTTTTCGCAATGTATATTTTTAAAGGCTCCCTGATCCGGACGAGGTGAATCGACGGAAGGGCAGGCCGATTTCGTGAGGGATATTAAAGTGAAACCACGCTTGAAAGCCAATTTCTCCAGAGCAGGAAACCATTGAGCCGCGTGTGAGTCGCCATACAAAACAATTGTTGTTGAAGAGTTTTTGACTCCATAGGTGCATAAACCCGATTTAGTCTCACCGTAATTCACATGACATCCATCGCCGTAGACAGCTGGCTTATTCATTACTTTTTCAAGATCGAAAGTAAATGATGTTGCGCCTTTGGTAGAGATGATAGACGTAGCCGACGTTGCTATTAGAATTCCAGTAAGTAGAGAGACTAGCGTCGTTGCAAGTGCGGCTCGATATATTTTGCGAGAAGCGATTTTCCTATGACGCAACGGCTCTTCTATATATTTGTTTGTAAAGTGGGCCAATACAACGGTGAGTGCGATGCAGACCAATCGTTCTCGTACTCTCAATGGGCGCCCGATTGCGCTACTTGGCAGAACGAGTGCTGGCCAGTGCCATAGATAGAGTGGGTATGAGATCTTGCCAAGCCATTGGCTAATACGATTATTAGATATGTCGTTAAAAATTGGTGGCCAGATTGCAATTGTTGCAATCAAAAGCGCCGTAGCAAAGACTGGCAATACGGCATTGACTCCCGGGAAAGCAGTCTTCTCGTCAAAGTACAGGGATGAGATGACTATTCCTAGTAATCCGATCCAGGGTAAAAACTTGTTTCCGAAAACTTTGCTCGGAATAAAAAGCAAAAGTGCACCAATCCCCAGCTCCCAGGCTCGAGTAGGAAGTGAATAAAAGGCCCAAATCGGTGATGTCTGTGTTTGGTAAATCGAAAGTAGTAAGGAGAGTCCAGTGATTGTACTTATCCCAATAAGCACAATCCTTTTACCAGAACGTGCCAAGAGCAGAATAAAGAGAGGCCATACGAGATAAAACTGTTCTTCGACTGCCAATGACCAGTAGTGAATGAATGGAGATGGGGTCGCATTTAAGTTCTGATAATCATTTTGCCACCAGGCAAAGAGATAGTTTGAGAT
Source organism: Actinomycetota bacterium (assembly GCA_009701185.1). Lineage (GTDB taxonomy): Bacteria > Actinomycetota > Actinomycetes > Nanopelagicales > Nanopelagicaceae > Planktophila. The sequence continues at coordinate 14,732 of WLKQ01000014.1, forward strand.
GTACGCAGAGGCTGCAAATAGATCGCGTCCAAGGGCGTCACGAGTGATCACTGGTAGGACGAACCAACCCACTAAGGCGGTTAGAAAGAGAACGAAAACCGAAGTCGGGAGAAGCCTTTTTATTCTTCGTTGATAAAATGCGTTGAGATTAAGATGGCCAGTACTTTCTATCTCTCTAAGAATTAGTCCAGTTATTAGGTAACCAGAGATTACATAGAAGATATCTACACCGATAAATCCACCCGGTACCAGTCGGGCGTGAAAAAGCGTCACAACAATTGCAGCTAATGCCCGAAGTCCCTGAATTTGTAGAACGCGCACGCTTAGGAAACTACCAGTGTTGAAATAGTTATATCGGGATATTTTGCTGCTAAAAACGCGCGCCCCGAAAGTACCTCAATCTCCAGAAGTGCCAGTACTCCCGAAACCTCAGCGCCGCATCGACGAACTAACTCGATGGCCGCCGCGATAGTCCCACCCGTTGCGAGCACATCATCGACTATAAGAACTTTGTCGCCAGCAGTGACGGCATCGATATGAATCTCGAGAGTGTCGGTCCCGTATTCAAGACCATAGCTTTCACTGAATGTGGCATGGGGGAGTTTGCCCGATTTGCGGATCGGAATAAAACCCGATTTAGTATAATTAGAAAGAGCAGATGCCAGAATAAATCCGCGCGCTTCGATACCGGCAATTAATACACCTGGTTGAATTTTCTCGGCGAAAACCGAGGTTACACAGGCGAAGGCATCTGCATTCGATAAAAGAGGAGTTATATCAAGGAAGCGGATTCCGGGTTTTGGATAGTCGGGAATCTCTCGGATGAGCGAAAGCGCGTCATCAATATGCATGTGTCCGAAAGGGGACTTGAACCCCTAAGCCCTTGCGGGCACTAGCACCTCAAGCTAGCGCGTCTGCCAATTCCGCCACCCGGACTGAGTGAAGGGCAAGGATAGCAATTCGATGAGAGAATGGCGAAATGGATATCTCATACCTCTCGCGAATTGAACAAGAAGCAATCTCTATCTGCCAAGATTTGATAAGAATCCCAAGTGTTAATTTTGGCGATGGAAAAGGTGATGAAGCCGCAGTTGCAGCGTATGTAGTTGCTTCACTGGCTGAAGTCGGAATTCAAGCGACGATGTATGAATCTGCTCCTGGACGTTGCAATGTGATGGCACGCCTGGAAGGTACTAATTCACAACGTCCAGGTTTAGTTGTTCACGGACATATAGATGTTGTGCCTGCAAATGCTGATGACTGGAGTGTCGATCCCTTTAGTGGTGAAATTAGAGATGGAATGATCTGGGGTCGCGGCGCGGTAGATATGAAAAATATGGACGCCATGATTTTGGCAACTGTACGCGAATGGGCTCGCACAGGTTACAAACCACCCCGCGATATTGTTTTAGCATTTTTTGCCGATGAAGAAGCTGGAAGTATTTATGGTTCGCATTGGTTGGTGAACAACCATCCAGAACTTTTCGCAGGATGCACGGAGGCTATCTCTGAAGTGGGCGGATTTTCAGTCACAGTTGGCAATGGAAAACGTTTGTACATGATTGAAACCGCAGAAAAAGGAATCCACTGGATGCGACTTACAGCCAATGGTCGTGCAGGCCATGGTTCAGTTATGAATGATGAGAATGCTTTAACGCGATTAACTGAAGCCGTAGCTGCGATTGGCAAATTCCAATGGCCTCAGCGTTACAGCACTACAGTAAAAGCGCTCTTCAAAAGAGTTGCTGAAGCAACTGGGAAAACTTACGACGAAAAGGATTTACGCCCACTACTCTCTGAAGTTGGTTTTGCTGCGCGAATGATTGGTGCAACTTTGCAGAACACAGCAAATCCAACGATGTTAGAGGCTGGATATAAGGCAAACGTTATTCCTGGATCGGCGAGTGCAGTTATTGACGGACGATTTATTCCAGGTTTTGAAGATGAACTTAACGCCACCATTGAATCCTTAATTGGGCCACACGTGACTATCGAAACAATTACTCGCGATAAAGCATTGGAAGTTCCTTTTGAGGGAGATCTAGTTGATGCAATGTGTGCAGCTATTCTTAAAGAGGATTCAGAGGCGATTCCTGTTCCGTACTTAATGAGTGGCGGTACTGATAACAAAGCGTTAGCAGAGCTTGGGATTATTGGTTATGGATTTTCCCCATTAAAACTAGATGCTGATTTTGACTTCATGGCTATGTTTCATGGCGTTGATGAACGCGTACCAGTTGATGGCTTAACTTTCGGAGTTCGTACTTTGAAAGACTTCCTAGAAAACTGCTAGAGACTCACATCATCTAAGGCATTTCGAACAATCTGAGGAAGCGTTACCTCCTCTGATTTAAGAAGGCCCCGGAGTTGTGCTCCAGTTCGTGCTCCAACAATTGCACTAGTAACGCCAGGTGCATCGCGGACCCAAGCAAGGGCAACCTCCAACGGTGAATAGCCTAAACCTTGACCTGCAACGGAAACCGCTTCAACAATTCGTGCGCAGCGCCCATCGAGATACGGCTCAATGTGTTTAGCAAAATGCGGAGCGGCTCCACGGGAATCACTTGGAACTCCTTTTCGATATTTACCGGTCAGCACACCGCGGGCAAGAGGCGCCCACGCTAGAAACCCTACGCCGCATTCTTCGGCGGACTCCAAAATCTCAACTTCACAATCTCTATTTAGAAGTGAATACTCATTCTGAGTTGTAGTTAATGGAGCCTTCATCGAATTACCTTGCTGCATAGTTGCTGCCCTAGCTAACTGCCAACCAGAATAGTTACTCACGCCAACGTAGCGCGCTCTTCCTGTCGTGTACGCGTAATCAAGTGCTGCAAGTGTTTCATCCAAGGGAGTAAATGGATCCCATGCATGCACCTGCCAAATGTCGACGTAGTCGGTAGTTAAACGATTCAAAGATTTATCAAGCTGGGCAATGAGGGATTTTCTGGAAGTATCTATAGAGCGAACACCATCGTTGAACGTCAGACCTGCTTTAGTCGCGATGACCACATCGTCACGATTAAAAAGAGTTCCAATTAGCCCACTAATGACGCGTTCACTATCACCATCTCCGTAGGTATCAGCGGTGTCAAGAAAATTTCCACCCGCCTCAATATAGGCACGGCATTGATCTGCGGCTTCGTGTTCATCGGTATCACGGCCCCATGTCATGGTCCCAAGACCAAGTCGTGAGAGAGTGAGTCCGCTTGTACCGGCTCGTCGCATTTGCATGGGGCGACCTTAGCAAGGCAAAGCTCTAAAACCTGCGATAGCCTTTGATTTATGCAGATTGTTTTGGTTAGACACGCACATTCGCAGGCCAATGATCGGGGAGTTCTCTCTGGTCGTCTTCCCGGTGTTTCACTTTCGGCCCGTGGAATAGAACAATCTGAAAAATTGGTTGAGCGACTTGGTGCGATAAAGATTAGATCACTTCAGGTGAGCCCTCTCCAGCGGTGCAGTGAGACGATTTCACCGTGGTGGGAGAAAGTTGGGTCTTCAGTAAATCCACGAGTTCAGATGCTTGCAGATGAGAATCTTGTAGAAGTTGATTATGGAACATGGAGTGGAAAGAAGCTCTCAACTCTCTCACGAAAGCGTGAATGGGAAACTGTTCAAAATTCACCGAGTGCAATGTATTTTCCGGGTGGAGAGGGACTTGCGGCAGTGCAAGCCAGAGCAATGAAATCGATTCATAACGCTCTGAGCAACAAAGGAAAGGGTTCGGATATATTCGTCAGTCATGGCGATGTCATCAAGTCAATTGTTGCCTCGGTACTTGCTATGCATTTAGATGATTTCCAGAGAATTGTCATTGATCCTGCATCAATTACTGTTCTCGATTTTTCCTCAAGCAAGCCGCGCGTACTTCTTATGAATGATTCGCGATCACATCTTCAAGATTTCATCAATGCTCCGTTTCGAGCGCGCAATTTAATTGGTGGCGGCGCGTGATTTTTGATGCAATTGATCGCTTCATCGTTGGAACAGTTGGCCAGCCAGGTGAACGTGCGTTTTACTTACAGGTCAGGCAAGTAGGTCAACTTGCAACAATAGCTGTTGAGAAATCACAAGTGGCAGCGTTGACTTCACGACTAGAAATGCTATTGGCTCAGCTTCGCAAGAACGGTCATACAAGCCCTATGAATCTTGCCACCAGAGATGACGCTCCACTGGAACAACCCATAGATCCTGACTTCGTAGTAGGCGCAATCTCACTTTCATGGAATGAAGAGTCAAAATTAATAGAGATAGAGCTCTTAGATGTCGAGGAAACTCCCGAAGAGTTGTCCTGGAATTTGTTTCTCCCGCTAGACATGGCGCACAGTTTCGTAAAGCGTTCCAATGCAGTTATTAACTCGGGTCGCCTTCCATGCCCATTCTGTGGGTTGGCGATAGATCCACAAGGACATCTATGCCCACGATCAAATGGATATCGACGCTAAACGCAACCTGCTAACTACCGGCGAATTGGTGGTTACTGGGAGATTAATTGATGCATCCAATGCAACTTTGTATGCAACCGTTACGTTGGGCGAGAACAGCATGACCTGTATTTATAAACCCATTGCCGGTGAGCGCGCATTGTGGGACTTTCCCGATGGCACGTTAGCGCACCGTGAATTCGCAGCATACCTATTGAGTGATTTTTTGGAGATAAACATCGTTCCACTAACGATTCTGCGAGATGGACCGTATGGCCATGGGATGGTGCAGGAATGGATCGAGATCGATGAAGATATTGATTTAGCAGAATTCTTCTCGACTAACAATCCACAACTGCGAATGATGGCCTTCTTTGATGCAATTTCAAATAATACCGATCGGAAAATTGGCCACTTACTTCCCGATAGGAGCGGAAAAGTTTTTGGATGTGATCACGGCGTAACTTTTCATTGCGAGGATAAACTGCGCACAGTTTTATGGCAGTGGGCTGCCCAGCCCTTACTTGAATCGGAAGTCGCACTACTCTCGCACCTACTTGCTTCACTAGGTGAAACTCTCGATTTTACTAACTACCTCACACAGGATGAGATTGAGGCCCTGCGGAGGCGAAGTGAGCGCTTAATTGAAGTAGGTTGCATGCCAACGCCAAGTCCAGATTGGCCACCAGTACCTTGGCCAGCATTTTAAGCAAACTCAAACTAGACTGAGCAAATGAAATCATGGCCACAAGTAGCTGTCTCAGCCTTTGAATTTCATGAGGCGTTACCACTTCTAGTCCTAACAAATTCAAAAACTAAATCTAAGCAGGCCTTACAAAAGAAGGATGCATTCCGCATGTACGTATGCGGCATCACTCCCTACGATGCCACGCACTTGGGTCATGCAGCAACATATTTAACTTTTGATCTTATTCAGCGATATTTGCAAGCATCTGGAAGCACCGTGCATTATGTCCAAAATATTACAGACATCGATGATCCATTACTGGAACGCGCTCTGCGCGATGGCATCGACTGGGAAGAGTTAGCAACTTCGCAAATTGATCTTTTCCGTTCTGACATGGTTGCTCTGCGAGTGATTGCGCCAAAGCACTACATAGGAGCGGTAGAAGCTATTCCCTTAGTAGTTAAGGCTATTGAAGAACTTTCTGAAAAAGGAACGACCTACCTGATTGATAAAGATTTGTATTTTATGAATATGGCTGTCTCAGATTTTGGTGCGCTTTCGCACTTAGATAAAGCGGCTATGGAGGAAATATTTTCCCAGCGCGGGGGAGACCCTTCACTGGTCGGAAAACGTGACTCGCTAGATTGCTTAGTCTGGATGGCCAAACGCCCAAACGAACCAGGGTGGGACTCCTCCCTTGGGGTTGGACGCCCTGGTTGGCATATTGAGTGCACGGCGATTGCTCAAGAATATCTTGCACCAGATAAGAACGATCTTGAACTCATCGATATACAAGGCGGCGGAAGTGATTTAATTTTTCCACACCATGAAATGTGTCGAACGCAGGCCAAGGTTTTAACTGGAAAAGAGCTAGCGTCTACATACGTTCACGCAGGAATGCTCGGCCTGGATGGCGAAAAGATGAGCAAGAGCAAGGGAAATCTAGTTTTTGTCTCACACTTGGTGGCACAGGGTGTTGACCCAATGGCGATCCGATATGCACTGATGTCTAGTCGCTACCGTGAAGATCGTATGTGGACAGATGAAATCTTAGCTAAGGCGATTATGGACATCAGTAACCTTCAAGCCGCACTGGCCCAAGATAATGTCGCCGATACTCAACCGGTGATTTCTGAAGTCGTGCATGCACTCTCGGATGATTTAGATACACCAAGGGCATTGAGAGCGATACAGGAATGGTCTACAGCTAGTCGCAATGGTGCTGCGGGCGGAAATGTAATGCAGATGCGAAATTGCTTAGATTCTCTACTCGGTTTACTTTTTTAACTTTGATCGTTGCGGCGTAGATATCGCTCAAATTCTTTAGCAATAGTTTCACCAGATACTTCAGGTAAGTCTTGCGCATCTTTTGACTCTTCAAGTGATTTTACATAATCGGCGACATCGCTATCTTCAAGAGCTAACGTATCAATCTCCTTTTCCCATTCATCTGCCTGGTTTGGTAGATCTCCCTGTGGAATCGTTACCTCAAGAAAATCTTCAAGCGTATGTATCAATGCAAGAGAGGCTTTAGGGGATGGGGCGTTAGATGCATAATGCGGAATAGCCGCCCACATAGAGATTGCATCAATACCTCTTCGCAAGGCACCGTCATTGATCACACCTAATATCCCTGTCGAGCCTTCATATCTGGAAATCTCTAACCCTAAGTCTTTAGCTAAGGCAGGATGCGTGGCACTTATACCTACAGATATGGGACGGCTATGTGGGACGTCGGCCAACAAAGAACCAATTGCAATAATTAGCGAAACCTCTAGATCATCGGCTAAATCAAGCACTTCGCGAACAAATGCCTTCCAATGCATCGATGGTTCAACGCCGGTGACGATTACTAAATCCCGCGGGAAAGATGGAACAGATACCCCGAATATCTGCGTTGAAGGCCACGTGATAGAGCGATTATCAAATTCATCAAGGGAGACTTGCGGACGATTGACTTGGAAATCAAAGTATTCATCGGAGTCAATTTCAGCAATTAATGTCGAAACGACTGCATTATCTTCTGCACCTAATAACTCCAGCACATGTTCGAGCGCACCGCTAGCGGCTTCGGCCGCATCATTCCATCCAGCAAATGCGCAGAGCATCACTGGGTTGCGCAAAGCGGGTATGTGCAGGATGTCCATAGCCATAAACCTTACGGTACCCTCCAACTCGTGGTGACAACTAATTCGAAGTTTTTATTCGAAGCCGTTTTTTTCGATATGGATGGCCTCATGGTTGATTCAGAGCCCCTATGGCTCGAATCTGAAACTGAGATTACAGCCATTCATGGATATGCGTGGACAGAAGCGGATCAAATCGCTTGTCTTGGAGGTCCACTGACCCGTGTTGGTCAATACATGCATGACAAATGCGGGGGAGCCCAATCTCCGGAGTACTTCACTCAAACGTTGATAGACACACAATGCGAAAAGATGCGTCGTGGAACTCCGTTAATGCCTGGGGCGATCGAGTTGGTTCGCTCATTACAGAACCATGGCGTAGTGACGGCTTTAGTATCAGCAAGTCCTCGCATTATTGTCGATGCCGTTCTCGAGAATCTAGGCGCAGATGTCTTCCCATTCTCTATTAGTAGCGATGACGTATTGAATACTAAACCTCATCCAGATGCTTATCTTCTAGCTGCCAAACGCTCTGGTGTAGATATTACGAAGTGTGTGATTTTCGAAGATTCACTCACTGGAGTAAACGCAGCTAAAGCCAGTGGTGCATGGTTAATTGCAGTACCGCACCTTGTAGTTGTGGAAGAGGGAACTAGAGTCAGAAGCATTAGATCTCTTCAGCAAATCTCATTTGAAAAACTAGTTGAACTAAGCGAAGATTTTTCTGCCACAATTTAACTATTATGTGCAGGACAAATAGTTTTAAAGAAACACCAATCGCATAATTTGCTCGGTTTCGGTGGCCAATAATCTTTATCAATCGAGGCCAAGATGTCATCTGCGGTTCGGATTAACGATTTTTGGGCAGATTCTAGATCAGCCTCTGTCGGATTACTTCTAACAAGCTTTCCGTCACCTAAATACATCAACTGTAATAATCGTGGCAGTACTCCATTATTTTTCCAATACAACAATGCGTAAACACGCAGCTGAAAGAGGGCTTTGTCCTCCCATCCGGGTTTAGGAGATTTTCCAGTCTTGTAATCAATTATCCGAACCTCACCAGTAGGTGCAACATCAAGACGATCGACATATCCATGCAGGTAGAGATCCTCTCGAAAATTATCTTCCAAATGCATTTCTCGATGAGTTGCTTCGAAGGTGGATGGTTTTTCTAAAGTGAAATAGGTTTCCACCAATGCCGTAGCTCGGTCCAACCATTCTTTTTCGTTTGTCACCATCTGTGCAAGTTCAGGTTTGGCCTCAACTTGTGCCAACCAGCGAGATGGTAAAAGCTCTATAGCGCTCTGAGGAGTTCGTTCATGTGCCGGATGCTCAAAAAGATCATGTAAAACTGTGTGTACTAGGGTGCCGCGTTCTGCGTCCAAACTAGGAGGCTGGGGCAATCGGTCGATTGTTCGGTACTTATAGAGTTGAGGACAATTGTTAAAATCATTGACACTACTGGGGGAGAGTCGAA
>WLKQ01000015.1 GCA_009701185.1 Actinomycetota bacterium
AACACCATTTCGGATAGTAATAATTTTTTCCGGATCAACGTTTGGATAAGCTGCGATGACATCACTTCGCATTCCATCGCTGACCGCAATAATTGCTGCAGCAGCTTCGTATGCAGTTTTTTCAGCCCACGAAGAAATTGCATAACCTGCGCCTAATTGTTCAGCTTTCCATGGGCGAAGCGGCTCAAGAGAATGAGCGCTGACAATATGTGGGATTGAATACTGCAAAGAAGCGATGTGTCCAGCCATGTTGGCATACCATGTATGTGAATGAACTAAATCAACGTTCGATAAGTGTGTGGCAATTTCAAGATCGGTTACAAGCGCTTGAACTGCTGGATTAGCATCATGGAACTCTTCAGGGGTTGAGTAACCATATGCATCCTCTCTTTTTCCACCAAAGCAGTGAACATCAACTAAGACTCCATTAATTGTGCGAAGTGCTTGCGTTAATTGAACGACATGGACCCCAGCGCCGCCATAAACGGCAGGGGGCCATTCCTTCGTTACGATGCCAACTCTCAGCACAATCCATTTCCCCCTACCCTGACCAAGAGGTACAGGCTATCGTTAGCACATGGCAAAACTTAAACTTCCACTAGGCATAGTCCTTGCTGGCGGTGAAGGTAAGCGATTAATGCCCTTAACGGCCGATAGAGCTAAACCAGCCGTTCCTTTCGGTGGTTCTTATCGTTTAATTGATTTTGTTCTTTCAAATCTAGTAAATGCAAATATGCTAAAGATTGCTGTTCTGACGCAATACAAGTCGCACTCTCTAGATCGACACATCACGACTACATGGCGCATGTCTGCTTTGCTCGGTAATTACATCACCCCAGTACCTGCGCAACAACGTTTAGGTCCACGTTGGTATACGGGAAGCGCCGATGCAATTCTGCAAAACTTCAACTTAATTCACGATGAAAACCCTAACCACGTTTTGGTCTTTGGCGCTGATCACGTTTATCGCATGGATCCAGGCCAGATGTTTACACAACACGTTGAGACCGGTGCAGGCGTAACGGTTGCTGCAATACGAATGCCACGTTCTGAGGCACATGAGTTTGGAGTTATTGAATTAGCCGATGATGGAATAACAATTAAAGCTTTTCATGAAAAGCCGATTGATCCACCAGCAATGCCTGGGCATCCAGATTTGTGCTTAGTCTCCATGGGTAACTACATCTTTAAGCGCGATGTTATGGAAGAGGCGCTCATTATTGACTCTGAGGATTTAGAGTCACGCCACGATATAGGCACAAATATCATCCCATTTTTGACCAAAGCCGGCGAGGCCAAGGTTTACGATTTTGAGCATAACGTTGTACCAGGTGAAACCGAACGCGATAAAGGGTACTGGCGCGATGTTGGTTCAATCGATGCTTATTACGACGCGCACATGGATTTGGTTTCGGTTCATCCGATTTTTAATCTTTACAACCGTGAATGGCCACTATTAACTAATCCGCCTTCACTTCCTCCTGCAAAATTTAGCGAGGGCGGCGCTGCGCATGATTCAATTGTTGGCGCCGGCACAATAATTTCAGGAGGAATTCTGCATAATTCAGTTGTCTCCTACGATGTTTCAGTTGGCAGCGGTTCACTGATTGAAGGTTCTGTCTTAATGCCTTCAGTTCATATTGGTGACAAAGCAATCATTCGCAATGCAATCCTGGATAAAAATGTTTTTGTAGAGCCAGGTGCGCAGATCGGTGTTGATTTAGAACGAGACCGTGAACGTTTCACAATCAGTCCTGGCGGAATAATCGTTGTGGGTAAAGGCGTACGGGTTACCGCTTAAGTTTTCTCGTCTACCCTTAGTGGCTCATTTGCTCCACGCCGGCCTTGAGTTGTTGATTAACGAGGTCTGAACGCTAGACTGTGCACGTCAGCGTTGACCATAGGCAGGGCGATTTGAAAGCTCGAGCCCTTCTTCATAAAACTTTTCTAAGTGGAGTTAAAAATGCGTATTGGTGTGCTTACTGGCGGGGGAGATTGCCCTGGACTAAATGCTGTTATTCGTGCTGTAGTCCGAAAAGGTGTTAGAGAGTACGGTCATGAGTTTGTTGGTTTTCGCGATGGCTGGAAAGGCCCGCTTGAAGGCTTGACCATGCCTTTGACTATTGAAACAACACGGGGCATCTTGCCTCGTGGTGGAACAATTCTTGGATCATCGCGCACAAACCCATTTAAAATCGATGGTGGCGTTGAAAAAATTAAAGAGAATTTAGCTAAGGCTGGAATTGACGCACTCATCGCAATCGGTGGGGAAGATACTTTGGGCGTTGCAACAAAGTTGGATTCGCTGGGCGTTAAAGTTATCGGCGTTCCTAAGACTATTGATAATGATTTGAATAATACTGACTACACGTTTGGCTTTGATACTGCAGTCAATATCGCAGTTGAGGCGATTGATCGACTACATACAACAGCTGAATCTCATCACCGTGCCTTAATCGTTGAGGTAATGGGGCGTCATGCTGGTTGGATCGCACTGCATGCAGGACTTGCAGGTGGAGCCGCATGTATTTTGATTCCTGAGCAGAAGTTCTCTCTGGACAAGGTATGCGAATGGGTTGAGTCTCGATTTAAATCACACTATGCGCCAATTATTGTTATCGCTGAGGGTGCAATTCCTCAAGATGGCGACATGGCGGTTAAGGATCAATCACTGGATGCATTCGGCCACGTGAAGTTGGCTGGAATCGGTGATTGGTTGGCCACACAGATTGAAGCTAAGACTGGCAAAGAGGCGCGCACATCGGTGCTTGGCCACATTCAACGTGGCGGTTCACCAACGGCCTTTGATCGCGTGCTTGCTACTCGATTTGGCTTACAAGCAATTACTGCCGCTCACGAAGGTGACTGGGGCAAAATGGTCGCCCTTCACGGGACCGATATCGTCCGAGTTCCTCTTGCCTCGGCAACTGAGAAGCTCAAGCTAGTTCCATTAGAGCGCTATACGGAGGCTGAGATTTTCTTTGGTTAATCGCACCACGCGAATCCATTGAACTCTCTACTCTTAATCCTATGAACTCATCACTTGATTCACTCTTCACACCTGGACTAGTTGCGGCTCAACAGCCCAACTGGCCTGGGGGTCCAGATGGTGCGCCAATAAAGGCCGCTGTTGCAGAGTTAAAATCATTTCCCCCGCTTGTTTTTGCGGGCGAATGTGATGATCTGAAAAAACGTATCGCACTTGCGGCAGAGGGAAAAGCTTTTTGGTTACAAGGTGGAGATTGCGCAGAAACGTTTGCTGCAGCAACTGCTGATTCAATTCGTAATCGGATCAAAACTATTTTGCAGATGGCTGCAGTTTTGCAGTACTACTCATCTTTACCGGTTGTAAAAGTTGGACGCATGGCGGGGCAGTTTGCAAAGCCACGATCTAATGACATGGAAACACGCGGTGATGTAACGCTTCCGGCTTATCGTGGAGATGCAGTCAATGATTTGGAGTTCACTGAAAGTTCAAGAACTCCTGACCCTCATAGACTTGTTCGCGTCTATAACACTTCGGCTGCAACATTGAACTTAGTTCGTGCATTTACCCAAGGTGGGTTTGCAGATCTTCGCCAAGTTCATGAATGGAATAAAGGCTTTATTCGTGATTCATCCGTCGGTGTGCGCTATGAACAAATGGCTAATGAAATTGGTCGCGCACTGGCATTTATGAAATCTGCTGGTGTAGATCCTGAGTCATTTAAATCCGTAGATTTCTTCTCAAGCCATGAGGCGTTAATTTTGGAGTACGAAAAGGCGCTCACTCGCATAGATTCAAGAACCGGCAATCCATACGATGTCTCTGGGCATTTTATTTGGATTGGTGAACGCACGCGTCAATTAGATGGCGCCCACATTGATTTCGCAGCAAAAGTTCGCAATCCAATTGGCGTAAAGCTGGGGCCTAAGTCAACTGTTGACGATGCACTTGCCTTAATCGATAAGTTAGATCCAGAACGCGAGCCAGGTCGGTTAACTTTCATTACACGTATGGGTGCTGGAAAGATTCGTGAAGCACTTCCCGCACTAGTTGATGGAGTTACTAAATCTGGCGCTAAAGTCTTATGGGTCTGCGATCCTATGCATGGCAATACATATGAGGCACCAACGGGATACAAGACTCGTAGTTTTGATGATGTTATGGATGAAGTGAAGGGCTTCTTTGAAGTTCACAAAGCGCTCGGAACACATCCAGGCGGAGTTCACATTGAACTTACTGGCGATGATGTCACTGAATGCGTCGGTGGTGGTGAGAAGATTTCCCACGAGGACTTGTCTACGCGCTATGAGAGCGCCTGTGATCCGCGCCTTAACCATGCCCAGTCACTTGAGTTGGCATTTTTAGTTGCCGAGATGTTGCGTGACCGCTAATTTAGGCGTGTGCCGCTACTTGTAACTTCGCTTAAGACCCCAGTCGGTACCTTAAATTTATTAGCCGATGATCAGATTCTTATAGGAGCAAATCTTTCTTCGATTTCAGCCTTCAAGGTAAATTCAGAGATTAAAAGCGTTAAGAGCATTCCAGTAATTTCTCAACTGATTAATGATTACTTCGATGGTGATTTAAATGCTATTAATGCGATTAAAGTCCGTCAGCCCGGAGCATCATTTTCACAAGCGGCATGGAAGGTGATGCGCAAAGTGAGTGCCGGGAAAGTTATTTCTTATTCAGATTTAGCCGATAAGGCTGGTTCATCTGCAGCCGTTCGAGCAGCTGGAAGTGCATGTGCAAATAACGCAATTATGTTAGTAGTTCCGTGCCATCGAATTGTAAAAACTGGTGGCGCTTTGGGCAATTATGCTTATGGCGTTGATAAAAAAGAGTGGCTATTAAGCCACGAGGGTTTTCTTTAGAATCTCAATTGCTTCAGCACATTGTGCATCATCAAAATCCATGTGCGTTACTAAACGCGCATACTTTGGGCCCAGAGCGCTAATCCATAATCCTTTTTCGCGAGTGCGAGTTGCAAGCTCCGCAGCAGTAATCGGAAGATGCGCAAGATCTAGACCGACAATATTTGTCTGCACGCCTGCTGGATCAATTAAGGATGGATCTATGGCTGCAATAGCAACAGCTAACTCTTTTGCACGACGGTGATCATCGGCTAAACGTTGAATATTATTGTCAAGGGCAAAGTGTCCTGCAGCTGCTAAGACTCCAATTTGTCGCATTCCTGCGCCATAGCGTTTGCGCCAGATACGAGCTTTTGAGACTCGCTCCTTAGTTGAGAGCATGATTGAGCCAACAGGTGCACCAAGGCCTTTAGAAAGACAGACACTTATTGTGTCAAAGTACTTTCCGTACTCTAAAAAGGAAACTCCACTTGCGATATGTGCATTCCAAATTCGAGCGCCATCTAAGTGAAGAGCTAGACCTTGTGCATCTGCGCCAATACGAAGCGCTGCAATTTCGCTGATTGGTTGCACAGTTCCGCCGCCAAAATTATGGGTATTTTCTACGGCAATAGCCGTTGTCGATACCAGATATGGACCTGAATCTGGTCGAGCAATCTCTAGTGGATCACTTGCCTTCAATAATCCTTGCGCTGCTGGCCATGTTCGAGTTGTAATTCCGCTAAAGACTGCAGCCGCACCCAGTTCGGCACGCACAATATGTGAATTTGTTTCTGCAATTAACTCTTCACCGGGTGCAACTAAGATTCGAATGGCGAGTTGATTTGCTAAAGAGCCAGTCGGAGTAAATACACCAGCCTCTTTACCGAACATGGCGGCAACGCGCTCCTCAAGAGAGTTCACGGTTGGATCATCACCGTAAACATCATCACCAACAGGAGCGCTAGCAATTGCCTCTCGCATTGCAGGAGATGGTCTGGTGACAGTGTCGGATCTCAGGTCTATTGCCATAGTACGAGCCTACTTCTCCTCTTTCATAACAATCAAATACATCGCAGTTACAACCATCACGCCGCCTATTGAGCTCTGCAGAGTCAAGCTTTCTCCACCAAAGAGAATTGCAAATATCGCAGCGAAAACAACTTCCATCGTCAATATGACGGCGACCTTGATAGCGCTCATATGTGCCTGTGACCACGTTTGAACTATGAACGCTATTGCAGTGGCAAAGACTGACGTAAAGACAACTACTGTCCAGACACCAAAATCTGGGGGAGGTGCATATCCATCAGGAATTGATGCAAGGCCAGAGAGTAGTGCGCACATTGTTAATTGAACGATGGTCATTGCATATGTATCTCGACCAGCGCTCCACTTGCTCAGTGCAATAATATGGAGCGCGTAAAAAATTGCGCTAATGAAAGTTAAAAACTCACCTATGCCAATTGAAAAACCATGGATAGATAAAAGCCCTAATCCAGTTGTCGCCATGGCAACACACATCCAGGTATAGGCGCTTACTTTTTGGCGCAAAATGACTGATGCAAATAGTGGCGTTAAAACTATATAGAGACCGGTAACGAATCCAGTAATAGCTGCGCCGGTTCGAGCAAGACCTAAAGTTTGAAAAATATATCCAAAGCCAAGAAATACCCCGGCGGCTAATGCCCGTACTACAAGATCTTTAGTCATTAACTTAAGGACTTGGGGACGAATAAGAATCATAACGATGACAGCTAATGAGAATCGAGTAAAGAGAAAGTTATTGACGCTCTGACGTTGGATTGCATCTTTCATCACAACAAATGCAAAGCCCCACGCCATTGATACCGTTAAAAGGGCCAATGGGGCCATTTTTAACCTCAATTGATGTTTGGCTGTGGTCATTTCTTATCGCGCAGTTTTTTCAGAAGTGCAACTTCAACAGTGTGTTTTTCCTCCATGCCAGGAGTCTCTAAAACTAATGGCACATTAGCCACGGCTGGGTGTGCTAATAATTCTGCAAATGCGTCAACACCAATATGACCATCACCGATATTTTGGTGACGATCTTTAAGAGCGCCACACACGTCCATAGAGTCGTTGGCATGGATTAATTTGAAGCGCTCAACTCCAGCGATTTGGATCAGCAAATCTATTGTTGCAGTCATCCCGCCCTTAATCGCAATGTCATGGCCTGCAGCAAAAACGTGACAGGTATCTAAGCAAATACCAACTTTTGGGTGATACTCCAAAGCTTTGAGATAGTTTTCGAGATCATCAAGTTTTTTAACGAGTGATTGGCCCTGACCGGCAGTTGGTTCTAATAATAAGAAAGGAGCATCATCTCCTAAGGCGTTAAGAATTGGCATCATGCCTTCATGAATCTGTTTCCACGCTTTGTCTACATAGGTTGAATCAACGGCAGAACCAGTGTGTATGACTACGCCGAGTGCGCCAATATCACGTGCGCGTCCTAAGGAGTATGAAGTGGAGGCAAGAGAGTTTGCGTATGTGGCTTCAGTAGGTGAACCTAAGTTGATAAGAAAAGGCGCATGAACATAGGTTTCAATATCTAATTCTGCTGCCTTCACTTTAAAAGCTTCATCTAAATCAGGTTTTGACGGCGGCATTGCCCACATGCGAGGGCTGGAAGCAAATACTTGGATTACTTCTGCGCCAGTTGTTACCGCGTACTCAATAGAACGTTTAGCCATTCCACCCGTGGTCGGAGTGTGTGCACCAATACGTGGCTTAGCTGCAGGCATTGGCTTACCCTACGGTAATTGTGACGGTACTGCCACGTTTAACTTTACTTCCAACCTTTGGCGAAATATTTGTTACTTTTTTAAGCTTTTTCGAACCTAGTTTCTTGACAATAACTTTGAGCTCTAAGTCCTTTAGTGCTCGGACCGCCTTGGCCTCTTCGATTGAAAAGATATTTGGAATATAGACATATGCAGAGCCCTTAGACACGACCAGGGCAATCTTTGCACCCTTAGCAATTGAGGTATCTCCTGCAGGGGATTGCGAGATCACTGCACCAGCAAGCACCTTTTCATCGAATGCGAAAGTGCTTTGAACGTTAAATCCTGCGCTCGTTAATTCATTTAATGCTTGTTCTCCACTTTTGCCAATGTAGGAGACAACAGGGATTGTTTCAACTCCCTTACTCACCACAATATTTACTACTGAATCACGCTTTACCTGTGAACCTGCGACAGGTGTAGAAGTGATTACAAAACCTTTGGGGATATTAGAGTTGAACTCTTCGATTACTTTTCCGAAAGCAAGTGGATATTTTTCAATGGCACTCTTTGCTGCCCCAGGAGTCAGGCCTTTCAGGGCAGGGATGGTGTAACGCTCTGGACCCTTTGAAATAATTAAAGTCACAGAACCACCACTATCAATTCGTCCGCCACCGGGAGGAATTGATTCGATAATAGTTCCCTTGGATATTTCTTCATCAAAACGTTTTTGAACAATGACATTTGTTATACCCAGTGGATTAAAGGCTGTCAGAGCATCGTTATAACTTCCACCCACAGTAGAAGGCACAACAATTCGTGAACCTGGGCCAATTAATGTGTACCAGCCACCAAAACCAAGGACAATTGCCAGAACTACTGCAACTTTGCGATTTCGGCGTACTCGTTTACTGGACTTATGCTTCTTTTCCTCAGATCGCTTAAGTGTTTTTGTATCCTCAATTACTTCAGTTGTTTTCTCAATGACCTCTTCAACAATTTTCTTCACTTTCCCACGTGGTTTTTCACGTATGGGTTCCACAGGTAAATCTAAATCAAGCTTGAGTTGATTCTTCTTGGGATCAAGATCGATTGAGATTGCCTCAAGAGAGGCTAAAAATTCGCCAGCATTTCGTGGGCGCTTATCAGGATCACGATCAGTGGCTCGAGAAATCAAAGAATCTAGGGCCTCTGGAATTTCTTTGCGTTTTGATCGAAGTGCAGGAATATCTTGATTTACATGCATGTATGCGATTTGAATAGGGGAGTCGCCAATAAAAGGCTTTTCACCCGTTAACATTTCGAATGCAACGATTCCAACTGCATAGACATCGCTTCTAGAATCTGCAACTCCCCGCTGAACTTGCTCGGGAGAAAGGTATGAAACTGAACCAAGAATTACGCTGGACTCGGCTGTCATTGTTGAACCAATTAATTCTCCGCGAGCAAGACCAAAGTCGGCAATCTTAATCCGGCCTTCTTTAGAGATCAGAATATTTTCCGGCTTGATATCTCTGTGAACAATTCCCAAGGCATGAGCTGCAGAAAGGGCACTAAGAATCGGAGTTAAATAATTTATCGCATCTTTTATTTCAAATCGGCCACGCTCATTCAGGTACTCACGAAGCGTATGACCTTCAATCAACTCCATTACCAAGAAAACTGCAGGTACCCCGTTTTGATTCCATCCCTGATCTTGTACCGCAACAATATTTGGATGCGAAAGAGCTGCAGCAGCTTTAGCTTCACGAATGAAGCGACTAACAAATGCGTCATCTTGGGCTAGATGAGGATGCATTATTTTAACTGCAACTTTTCGATCTAGTCGAGTATCTAAAGCTTCATAAATTGAAGCCATTCCACCATTGGCAATCTGACGAATCAATTGATAGCGGTTATCAATGATTTCTCCCGTTAGATCTGACATATGATGGATTTTAGGGCTTATCGCCTCATGAACTTTGAATGTGTTGCGCGTTTTCGCGTGTCTTATCTCGCACAAAATGGATTTCTTGATCGAGTTGCCATTGGTGCATAAAAACTTCAATTTCTTGACCATCGCGGGCTAAAACACGTTCGAGACCAATAGCTGGTTCGATATCCAACCAATACGTTATGGCGTCTGCATCCCGAACTATTTTTTGTGCAGCACCTACTCCTTCAAGAATGAGGACATCAGTGGGTTGAATTCTTTGAACCCCAACGAATTTCATGGAGCTCCAATCAAATATCTCAATTTCAAAAACTCTACCCAGGCTGTATTGCCGTACTATCTGACCCAATTTTTGGCTCAGTTCATCACCGAGAGCATCAGTCCAACCATTGTAAAGATCATCCATATGAATAACTGCCACGGTTTGAGTAGCAGAGAATTCTTCAAGCAATTTCGCAGCTAAGGTGGTTTTACCAGCCCCAGCTGGACCATCAATTGCTATAAGTGTCATGCCAACGCTTCCAACCTAGAATAGCAATAATAGTAAAAGCAGCATATAAAACTGCGGTGAACCAATACCCCAGCGCAGCATATTCAATTGTTCCGGCTGCATCGACAATGAGCCAGAGAATCCACGACTCAACTTTTTCATAGACCATCAATATTTGAGCAACAAGGCTTCCGATAAGTAAGAATGCATCTGACCACGTTGCCGCGGCTCCAACATGTGAGAGCAATGGAGTGAGAGCAATTACTGCAATTAAAGTCCCGAGTGCGTAATACATCCGCGCCTGATTCGTCAGTGATCCTGGAACTGCACCGGTTGGGGCCCAACCACGCCAACCCCATACAGCGGCAAGAATAAAAACTATTTGTAGCACAGCGCTGGCAAATAGATCGACTTGATAAAAGAAAACCATGTAAAGCGCGCTACTCAAAGCCCACCATGGCCATGTTATTCGCTTACCTGTTGTACCGAGCCATACGCCAACAAATGATGTAACCGCTGAGATTAATTCGAGATAGGAAACTTCATAACCCCAGGCTGTAAAAACGATGGATGACATCTATAGTCCTTTCCGCGTCCGCATTATCGGACGGGTCAATCGGTCGGTTTGAATCTCAAACCCTCTCAGCCTTCAGCGGCTCCCGTAGTTCCTAGAGTAGCGTTATCTCGTGCAAAAGTATGGGTATATGGCGATGATTGTCTTCACAGTTATCGGTTCATTTTGGCTGGAAGTTTTCTTAAAAGTTCATGTACTCAGGCAGTTCAAGCGAATGGTCATAGCAATTATTCCCGTGGCATTTCTCTTTATCGCATGGGATAAATATGCGATTTCGCAGGGCCACTGGTTTTTCGATAAAGATCAGATTGTTGGAATCTATGGTCCGTGGAGTATTCCACTAGAGGAGTACTTGTTCTTCATTGTCGTACCAATAGCAGCACTTATGACAATTGAAGCTGTTCGTAAAACTAAGACGGACTGGCCACTATGAGCTATACACAATTGGCCATAGTTGCTGTTGCCACCGCCATAAGTTTGGATCTTTTTCTCTTCACCACGAAACTGCTCAAGCGAAAAGTATTTTGGTCGTCTTATGCGATTATTCTTGGCTTCCAACTACTTACTAACTGGTGGCTAACTTCTCGAAATATAGTCATGTATAGCCCAGATACGATTATTGGAATTCGTATCGCATCTGCTCCATGTGAAGACTTACTTTTTGGCTTTGCCTTAGTTCTTGGAGTGATGTCTAATTGGATACGACAAGACGTTTCACGTAAGCCGAGATAAATACTCTTAATCTGCGTGCAGTTGACGTTTTTGCCCGCTTGTTGAAGATGTCATAACCAATATTTTCAACTTCATCAACGATTCCACAATAAAGCTCACTTGCGGCCTGGATGCATGGGCGGCTACTGGGGGAGAGTAATTTAATTCCGGGTGTAGCTTCACGTTGAAGTTGCCGTACGCGGGATATTTGAAACTTTAACGCACTCACTATTTGCGGCGTTAATTCGCGCGCTTCCAACATCTCTCTCGTAACTCCATGCTCTGCCAGCTCAGTAATCGGTAGATATATTCGGCCTCGATCTAAATCCTCTCCTACATCGCGGATGAAGTTAGCTAACTGAAAGGCAATTCCTAGTTTTTCAGCACATTCGTAAGCGCCGTCATTGAGCACGCCTAGCACGGGCACCATTTCTAAGCCAATAACTGCAGCCGAGCCATAAACGTATTCCAACAAATCTTCATACGTTTGGTACTCCTGCACAGTCAGATCCATGGTCATAGAGTGCAGAAATGCTTCAAAATGCTCGTGAGGGATTGCGAATGTATTTACAGTATCGATAAGGGCGCGACCTACAGCATCATTGCTAGATCCGGTTTTCAAATCCCTCAGAATATTCGAACCCCAAGCATTCAAGGCTTCGGCTTTTTCTTGCACACTCAATGTCGACTCTAAGTCATCGACTATTTCATCGGCATAACGTGCAAAACCATAGAGTGCATGAACAAATTTTCGCTTTGATTTCGGCAATAGCAAGGTAGCTAAGTAATACGTCTTACCGTGCAATGAATTTAATCTTTTGCACTCTGCGTACGAGGCTTCGAGTTGATCCATTTACTTAACTGGACCAACAATGCGTTCGGCAGCCAAACGACCAGAGATTAAGACCATGGGAACGCCAACTCCAGGTTGAGTTCCAGATCCTGCAAATACAACGTTTTCAATTCCCGCTGCCATGTTGCGCGGACGAAATGGTCCGGTCTGGAAAAATGTGTGTGCGCTTGCAAAAGGTGCTCCGCGCTCCATCCCTTGTGCCTGCCAATCAAGCGGTGTCGTTAGGACCTCTGTCTCAATGGCATCTTCGAAGCCGGTGTATCCACGTTTTTCTAATGTTTGGATCATGTGATCTCGATAGGGTGCGGCCTGTTTCGTCCAATCGATATCTGCATCCAAGTTAGGTGTTGGAAAGAGAATGTAATACGAATGCTTTCCAGGTGGAGCCAAAGTTGGATCATCGTGACTAGGGACTGTGACTAAAACACTTGGATCACTCATGAGTTTCTTTTGTTTGATTAGTTCATCAAAAACGCCATCCCACGACTCACCAAAGTGAATATTGTGGTGGGCAGCAAAGTCAAATTTTTTCGATGATCCAACTAGCAAAGTCACGCATGAAGGTGAGTAATTTAAGCGTTTAACAGAAAGCGGCGTCTTGCCTAATAAATCACGCCAAGCAACTGGAAGATCTGGATTAAGCACTACTGCGTCACATTCAATTCGCTGACCATCTTCGGTCAGAACAGCTTTAGCCCGACCATTTGTTACTTCAATTGTAGAAACTGTGGTGCTGTACTTAAATTCGACACCATGCTTGTGCGCAGCGGCAGCCATTGCGCGTGGGACTGCGTGCATTCCACCTTTAGGAAAGAAAACACCATTGACTGAGTCCATGTAAGCAATAACGGCATAAATGGCAAGGGCTTGTTGTGGACTTACTCCTGCATACATAGCTTGAAATGAGTAGACCTTTTGCAGTCGAGGGTCTTTCATAAATTGATTTACCTTTGGTGATAAGCGACGGAAACCACCTATCGCAATTAATCGAGCAAGGTTAGGAGTTAACAAATTCAAAGGGCTATCAATATTTCTATCAATAAAATCATTCATCTCATACTTATACAGTTTTGTAACAAACTCTACGTATTTACGATACCCAGCAGCCTCAGCTGAGCTGACTTTGGCGGCAATCTCAGCCTCCATTTCATGGGTATCTGCATGCACATCGATTTGTGAACCATCGTGATAGAAGGCGCGATACAAAGGGGAGACCGGCATGAGTTCTAGCCAGTCATTCATGTCTTCGCCAACACAACTAAATGCATCTTGAATCAGTGAAGGCATTGTTAAAACTGAAGGACCTGTATCAAAGGCGTAACCTTGATGATTGAGCAATCCATTGCGTCCACCAGGAACTGATTCACGCTCTATGACTGTAACTTTTCTTCCAGCACCTGCTAATCGCAGAGCGGCGCTAAGGCCCGCCAGGCCAGCTCCGACAATTACAACGTGATCAGTAGGACCTTTTACACGAGCGACCATTTATGTATTCCTTTTGGTAGCAATTTTTGCCAATTCGGTTAGTAAAGAACGTCCCTTGTCATTGATTTCAGGAGCTTCAATGGCATTCAAGGACTCATTCGTTAAATTATCGATCATTATTTCCAGGGCATCTTT
The DNA here is from genome assembly GCA_009701185.1 of Actinomycetota bacterium. Lineage (GTDB taxonomy): Bacteria > Actinomycetota > Actinomycetes > Nanopelagicales > Nanopelagicaceae > Planktophila. Next base: position 13,768 of record WLKQ01000015.1, read on the forward strand.
AGCCCCTGACGTTACAATCATGTCTTGCAAAATACTGACACCTTTATCGTCTAGATCTGGCGCACCAAAGTATTTACGACTTGTCTCGCGCATCGCATCTGTTGAGCGCGCATCGGTAAGAGCAATTAAAACCGTCCGCTTACCTTCGCGTAAATCATCTCCCGTAGGCTTTCCAGTCACACTTGAATCTCCAAAAACACCTAACAAGTCATCTCTATATTGGAAGGCTTCCCCGAGTGGTAGTCCGTAGCCAGATAACGTGGACATCAGCTCTGATGATTTCTTACCCGAAAGTGCAGCACCAATATGTAATGGGCGCTCGATTGTGTACTTACCAGATTTATATCGGGCAATCTTAATAGAGCGATCTAAATTAGTGTTCTTTTGGGTCTGTTCATGAATATCTAGAAATTGTCCGGCCATTAATTCAACACGCATTTCATCATGAATCGGTAGAACATCCCGAACTTGTTGCGACGAAAGTCCAGACTCATTTAACATCTGATTCGACCAGACCAGTGCGAGATCACCCAACAGGACTGCTGCAGCTAAACCATATGCTGGCGCAAATCCCTCTAACTCATCTTGAACGTGTATGGATTCAAAGTGACGATGAATCGAAGGTTTTCCACGGCGTGTATCAGAACCATCCATTAGGTCGTCGTGGATGAGTGCACATGCCTGCAACAGTTCCAGACTGGCTGCGGCTTTAATGATCGGAGCAGAGATGTCATCGCCAGTACTGAAAAAGCCGGTATAGGCAAATAATGGGCGTAAACGTTTTCCACTATCAAGGACAAATGAGGATAAGGCTTGAGATACAGGTTTCAAATCACTAGATATTGAGTCAAGAAAATCACTCTGCGCCTTTAGGAACGTACCGAGTTCTATATCAACGGCGTCGCGAATCTCTTGCAATTCGCTCTTGGCTAGTGAACTCACCCCGTAACGGTACCCTCACTCAGTGGTTGTTCGCACTTCGTATTCGTTGGAGTTTTTCCCGCCAAAAGATGGCGAAGGAGAAGCTCGCTTGTGGGACGCCCTAGAAAGCCTCAAGAGGATCAATCCAACCTTTGTTTCGGTGACCTATGGCGCTGGAGGTTCGACTCGCAATAGAACGATAGGTGTCACTGAAGAAGTGACGCACCGAACAAACTTTCCAACTGTTGCACATTTAACCTGCGTGGGTTCAAGTCGCCAGGAGCTCATCTCAATTCTTCACATGTACAAAGCCGCCGGAATCAAAGGAATTTTGGCGCTTCGCGGAGATCCTGTTGGAGGGCCACGTGCACCTTGGACACCGACATCTGATGGATTTACCCATGCCGATGAACTTGTTCAACTCATTCATGAATTTGGCGGATTCGATATTGGTGTTGCTGCATTTCCCGATGGACATCCAGGCTCTGATGGAGATTCAAAAAAGGATATAGATGTACTTTTGCGCAAAGAGTTTCTTGGTGCGCAATTTGCAACCACTCAGTTTTTCTTTGAAGTCTCAAAGTACGAACAATTAGTTGATGGTCTTCAAGCTCGGGGATCATCGCTGCCGATTATTCCTGGAATTCTTCCCATTACAAACGTTAAACAGTTGCAACGTATGGCAGAGCTTGGTGGCACACCCATTCCATCTGATGTGGCTAAAAGTTTTGGGGCAGTTGAGAATGATCCGATAGCGGTGCATCAACTGGGAATCGAGCTGGCCAGTCAATTGTGTGAGGATTTGCTAACCGCTGGCGCACCTAGCCTCCACTTCTATACTATGAATAATGCAACTGCCACCCTAGAGATTTACGGAAACCTCAACAGTGCTAACTAAAGAAGAGTTTTATACAAAGTGGAGCTCACTTCATGGTGATGCAGCGATCACTGGCGTCGTTGCGGGCTGGTTGAAAATTTCCTATCGCTTTGGATTAGTTGCAACGTTGCTTAGAATTTCTCCTAATGTATTAACTCTTCTTGGTCTACTTAGTGCTGCCATGACGGCATTGACGGCCTCAACCTGGTGGGCCGTTCTATTCTTAGTTTTTTCTCTATTTTGCGATGGCATTGATGGCAGTGTCGCAATTTTTCAAAAACGTGACAGCGCCTGGGGTGCAACACTTGATTCAGTTGTTGATCGCATCAGTGAGGCGTTTTGGCTATTTGGGTTATACACAATTGGCATACCAGCCTGGCTAGCGATTTGCCTATGGAGTATTTCTGCTTTTCAAGAGTATGCGCGTGCAAAGCTTGTATCGCTTGGAATTTCAGATATCGGAGTAGTCACACCCGCTGAACGTCCTATGCGGGCTAGTTTTATCTTTATTATTTTGATACTAGAACTACTCAACATTCCAGGCGTTCTATATGTAGCGCGCATCTACTTGCTTATTCAGATAATTAGTTTTTTGATGGTTATTCGTTACGCACGCGTCCAATTGCGTTAGCAACGATTTCACCACTCATCCCGACTAAAGGTAATCCGCCACCGGGATGCGCTGAGCCTCCTACGCAATAAAGATTTTTAATAGGAGATCGATTCTTGGCGCGCATGAAAGCTGCACGAGCCCCGTTGCTTGATGTTCCATAAATCGAGCCCCCCGGAGCGTGAACAGATTTTTCTAGATCAGCCGGAGTTCTAAATAAAAAGGTTTCAAGTCGTGTGCGCACGGGAATTCCACGTTCTTCAATCTGATCGATTATTGAATTAGCATAAGCACGATTGAAATCTTCATTACTCCAATCAAAACCATTGGCTCCATGGTGCGGAGCATTAACCAATATTGACCAGCTCTCAAGAGTCTCATCTTTAGTCATAGCGTCATCGTGCGGAGCGCAGATATAGATTGTTGGTTTTTCTACAGGGGTTTTGCTCGAGAAAATTGCATTAAATTCAGCATCATAATCTTCTGGGAAGAGCACAGTGTGATGCTCAAGCTTCTCAGATTCATCTTTTCGAAGCCCAAGAAGCACAGTAAAGCCAGCGATGGAGGGGTCTGCAGCTTTAAGATTTTTTCTAACTTTTCGGAGTGAGCTTTGATTTCCTTTAATCAAATGGTTGTAAGTAATCGAGGCATCAGAATTAGTTACGACGGCATCGGCGGCCACAAAACTGCCATCGGCAAGAGTGATGCCTGTGGCACGGCCCTTACTAGTATTAATTTCTTGAACATAAGAGTTGAAGTGAAAATCTACGCCTACATCTACGCAACGCTGGTGCACTAATGTGGCAAGCGTGCCAAGTCCGCCTCTAATATGCCAAGCTCCGAAACTCTCTTCGACAAAGGCGATTGTCGCAAGCACAGCTGGTGCTTTGCGCGGATCAGAGCCGCTATATGTTGCATAGCGATCTAAAATAAAGCGCAGATGCTGATCGGGTAAAAGCTCTTCGGCTAGTTGTCTTAAAGATTTCCATGGGGCGATTGTGAAAATATCCTTGAAAATGCTCGCGCGCTTCAGTAGGGAAAGTGGTGAACGCAGTTCGGACTCAACGAACGGCTCACGCGAGACGTCCCACATTTTGCCAGCTCTACGCATGAGTTGATCCCATTGCCCGGCAACTTCATCACCGTAGGCGCTTCTAATCGCATTCAACGTGTGAAAGTGGGACAAGTTTGCAAACTTGACGCGCGTACCGTCGGTGAATCGATAATCAAATGAGGGATCAACTGGTGTAATTTCACACAAGAGACCTAAAGGCTTACCGGTTCTAATGAAGAAATCTTTATAGACTGCTGGAAGGGTCAGGAGTGATGGTCCGGTATCGAAAGCTGATTTACCAATCCATTCAGTGCGAAGTTTGCCGCCGTAGGTATCGCTGGCTTCATACAGCGTCACATCATGTCCGCTGCGCGCTAAGCGACCTGCAGCAGTCATGCCGCCCATACCAGCACCGATGACTACGATTTTCATACTGTGCGGCCCTTCCATTGAATAGTTCCACGCATTAACCATGAATACACAATGAGATAAATAAGAACCGTAGATGAAAGCGGATGCGCGAGCGAATCAAAGATTCGACCTCTACTTTTCAATGCGCTCATCATGCGAGTGATAACAACTAAGAAATACAAGACCCAACCCCATTGATCTCCACTGAGTGCAAGCACGATAGGTGAGATGCCCGTAAGAAAGAGAAATACAATCGCAAAAATCGCGCCAAGATATGAACCAAAGGCACGGTTGAGTGACTTGGCGTACCCATTTTCAATTTGATTCCATGATGAATACATGCGGCAGGAAGCAACTGAAGCCCCATTAATGACGGTTCCATGTGAATTAGTTCTAATTAAATTACGGGCTAAAAAGACATCGTCGAGAACATCTGACTTAACTGATTGATAGCCACCTGCCTGCACTAGCGCAGATCTACGAACGATGAAGAATTGTCCATTAGCAACGGCCATTGAAGGTCGCGAGGAGTTCTTAGCAATAGAAAGTGGAAGCGTTGCCATCCATGACCATTGCAATAATGGCTGTATCAATCGTTCAGCAAAACCTATAGTTACTTGACGCGGATAGGGTGATAGAAAATCTAAGCCTTGCTGGATTAACGTTGCAACTGAGCGGCTGATTGCATCAGAGGAAATACGAACATCGGCATCTATTGAGACTATGACTTGACCAGTTGAAGCCTGCAGTAGTTGATGCAGCGCCCATGTCTTACCAATCCAGCCCTCTGGCAGAGGGGCGCCTTTAATAATCGTGAAATTATCTAATCCAACTAACTCGCTTTCAAGCAAACGAAGCGTTGAATCCTCTGAATTATCATCTAGAAAAATAAACTCAACATGAGCCAAGTGAGTTTGTGACTTAAGGGTTGCTACTAACTCATGGATATTGTGCTCTTCGTTGCGCACTGGAATCAGCACACTTATAGATTCTTCAATCAAGGAGCTAGTCGCTGGCTCACAAATAGTAAGAAAATTAATGAGGCAAATCAGAGTGATAATTATTACCGTTAGGGAAATGAGTAGATACATAAAAATTTATGGCCGTCCCAACCATCTGGCAAAGAAGTAGGGGAGTGTTACGGCGCCAAATATTGCTCCTGCAAAGAAGGCAATACCTGGGCGGTGGAAAAAGAACAGGTTCCCAATAAAGCCGGAAAACAAAGTCCATGCGATAAAAATGTCCACTGCAGAAAAAGTTGCTGCAATCTTGCGTCGATCGCGTGGGAGCATGAGATGCAAAATTGCTATAAGGCCCATGCCAGTTAATAGCCAGCCAAAAGTATTTGACAGAGGAATTTCAGGTTGAAAGGGGACATGAGCCCCAGTTACTTTCCATGTCCATCGCCCGGAGCTGACCATTAACGGATCTAGAAATAAATCCCATGCCGCCATTGCAATTCCGCCGTAAAGAAAGACCCAGTTACCAGCGATTCTTCTTGAGATAACTAATACTGGGTGGGCAATCATGATCCAAGCAAATGGAACAACAAGTGGGACTGAAAAAATTTTAAAACCCAGATCGGTCGAGTATGCATATTCCCCAAATGGCCATGATGTTGCCACTCCGATACTTTCGATGAAGAGTGCGAAAAAGAAAGTAAAGCCTGCATAGGTCAGGGCGTACCGTGAGCCATAGGCTAATAGGGCATGCAGACACATTGCGGCTGCACCCCAGTAGACGATTGCAATTGTGACTATGCGCAAAGTGTCACCATGCAACAGTGGGTAAGCGATCTGAAGCAGAATTGCAATTGCCAAAACAGTAGTGAGCATTGCATTCATCGCCGGAGAAACTCGTCCGCGGTTGTTGCGACGTGGAGAGTAATTACGAATCGACATAGATGTAAGTCTGCCCTATCTCAGGGCTTAGTCATTAATTGAGCCACGCAGATCTCGCACAGCAAAACGTGAAAAAAGCTCCTCTGAATACCATTTGTACGTGGCAGTTGCAGCTATTGCCTGAGTATGGGCTTGACCACGATAGGCAAAATCACGCAATGCCGCAGGGGATTGCCAGATGGAAAAAGTTCCTTGCAAGCCGATGGGCGCTTCTCCAATCCCAATAGCAGCAATTAATCCTGGAGCCGACTTCAGTGAAGCCGTTACTGGAGGAACTGCGCGCCAAAAACGCATATTTTGCAGCCATGCAATTCGTGCTCGCGTGATTGCAATCACCTGACCATCCCAGTTTTGCACCGACGGCGAGAATGGTTCTTTGCCAGCCCATTTGCCATGGGATGCAATCGGTTCGATCACTGCGCGAAATTCACTCACGCTATTTTTACGCCACTGCTTGATCACAAATGATTGATCGAAGCTATCTAAATCCTTAACTTCAGCGATTAATCCCCACCGTAGAGCGTTTGCATCGGCAGGAGTAAAAGTCTCGCCTTTGCCAGTCCCCAGTGATTTAAAGAATCCGACGTTTGAAGAGGAACGCAGAACAAATCGATCCATGGCCATGGCGATAAGAGCAAATGGAATACGGCTAGGAGTTATTTTCCAAAAGTAGGCAACGATCATTTAAAACCAGCGAATCATTCCGATGATTCCTGCTGCAGCATAAAAGAATTGCAGAAATAGAATTCCTTTATGTTTGCCTAAAAATGCCCATGTACCAATTAGAGCCGAGGAAGTAAGTAAAAGAGAAAAACCAATAAACTCAGCTCCGATATTTGCAGCAACTAGGAGTGAATATACAATGGCAGTTGCAACTCCAAGCCATTCAAATATTTTTGATTTCATGTATCTACTCTCCAATCACCACGGGAGACTCTGTCTGCAAATTCTGAAACAAAAAAGAAGGATTTAGCGCGCATCGTATGTCTTCTCAATTAAATCCCATTTATTTCCGTATTTGTCTAGGAATACAACAACTCGGCCATACGGCTCTTTGCGAGGGGTTTCGATGAATTCAATTCCACGTGAATTATAGGCTTGGAAGGTTTCGGAAAAGTTTGTGGTGTACAAGAAAAACCCCACGCGGCCACCAGTCGAATTTCCTATAGCTAACTTCTGTTTGTCGTTAGCGGCTTTTGCCAACAGTATTTTGGCTCCATCCTTACTAGGAGATACAACAACCCATCTTTTCTCTGGTGTCATTTCTTTATCTTCTATCAACTCAAAGCCCAAATCATTTACGTAATGTGAAATTGCCAAATCATATTCATCGATCACGATGGCTATCATCCCAAGGGTATTCATACTTAGTCGCCTACAACCATAGGTTTTGCCCCCGTGCATTCGAGTAACTCAGCAAATGATGTTGGATACACCGCATGGGGATGTCCAGCAGCAGCCCAAACAACCTCGTAATCGTTTAACGCTTCATCAATGAGAATTATTTCTGGCTTTGAAATCCACCCCAGTGGGCTCACGCCCCCGATAGAAAAACCTGAAGCATTTTTAACAAAGTCAGCGTCGGCGCGATGTAATTTTTCAATACCTAAATTTCTGACAACTAAATCGGTATCAACACGATGGCGCCCGCTTGTAATTACTAAAAGTGGATTTCCGCTCGGTAGTTTGAAAACAATTGATGAGGCAACTTGGCCAACTTCAATTCCTAAAGCATCGGCTGCATCTAGTGCCGTACGCGCAGAATCTGAAAGAACGGTCACTTCTCCCGCACAGCCCAACTCTTTGAGCAGCACAGTGACACGAATAACTGAAGGGTTAGTAAGAACCTGCTCCACTCTTTATGCAACGCGGCTTTCTAGTTTGAGTGCTGACATAAATGCATCGATGACTTCTTGCTTACTCCACGGCGTTGGCGCCTGAGTAATAAAGAAGTCATTGAGAGCGATCTCGGCTAGCTCATCAATATCGCCTTCAACAAAGCCTAGAGATGAAAGAACTGGGAATTGCAGTTCTGCAAGGATTTTACGCACTGCATTAACGCAACGTGAACCATCTTTAGTTCCATCCTGAGGTACTCCCATCGCATCGGCAACGCGCTCCATTTTTTCTGGAACCACGCGTGCTTCACGGGTGAGTGTTTCAACTAGGACTAAGCCAATGGTCAGACCATGCGGAACATGTTTAAGGCCACCGATTGCTTGACCTAATGAGTGCTCAGCAGTGCAATCAGAAATATTCATCGTTAGTCCTGCCATCATGCTGCCAGATGCCATTCCTGCACGAGCAGCTTTGTTATTTCCGTCTTTAAATGCAGCAACGAGTGAAGGAGTCATGATGCGAACTGCCTCATAGCCAATTGCGTCTCCAATCGGAGTAGAGCACTTAGCAATAATTCCGGCGATAGCTTGAGCTAAGGCATCGATGCCAGTGTTCGCTGTCATTGATGGCGGCATTGAATACGTAAGTACAGGATCCACGAGTGCTACTTGTGCGCGAAGATTCCCATTAGCAATTCCAGCTTTGCGGCCAGCATCTGGATCTGAGATGACAGATCCACCAGATACTTCAGAGCCGGTGCCTGCAGATGTTGGTAGTGCAATCAATGCAACCGTTGGTGCTGGATAGACGGGCGGCTTAGATTGGAATTCACCGAAGGTGCAGTTCAGTTGTGCGCATAGACGGGCCGCTTTAGCTGTATCAATAATTGATCCTCCGCCGAGAGCTACAACAACATCAGAGCCTGCCGCTTTAAGTGCAGACGTTGCATCATCAACCATCTGGATAGTTGGCTCACCGGCTGGCTTTTCAAAAAGGGTAATCGAGAGTCCGCTTGCAGCATTCATCAGATCAATTAATTCTTTAGCTGCTGGGTTAAATTTTTCAATATCTTTATCAACCATTAGGAAGACTTTGCTTGCACCAAGTTCGGCGACAACTGCTGGAAGAGTCTGGGCGATACCTTCACCAAAACGTACCTTTACTGGAAGGTGATTATTAAAAGCGGCGATATTGTCCACGGTAGCTCCCTGATTAATTGATAGTGGTTAGATTCTATAGCGATGCAGGCTTTTTGGAATACCTGGCTAATCCCATATGGAGTGCAATACCAATAGCCATGCCCCAAATTAAGTCGATGGCGACAGTACTAAACGCGGTCACTATTAAAACGCTCGCCTCACTCTTTGTAGTTCGAAGTGATTCCATAATGGAGACCGGATTAAGAATTCGGTAACTAGTGCCAAGTAATAAGCCCGCAATAACTGCAGTAGGAATTTGGCTCACTAATGGCGCGGCGACCAGAGCGATGAAGAGAAGGACAAGGGCGTGAAATATGGAAGCTAGCCGACTCTTGGCATGGGAGCGCACATTCACACTCGTTCGCGCGATCGCACCAGTTGCGGGCATACCTCCGAAAATTGAAGCGGCCACCGTTGCGATTCCTTGGCCAAAGAGCTCGCGATTAGGTTCAAAGTGAACTTTCTCATGGGCCATACCGTCGGCAACTCGGGCTGAGAGCAGTGATTC
>WLKQ01000016.1 GCA_009701185.1 Actinomycetota bacterium
TCCCCAGTGGTTTTAGGGAACCAGTCTGAGAGAAGGGCGACAGTGGCCTGTGCGGCTGGGACTGGATCGGTGACATCCCATGCCAAAGGAGAGCGCTCGTTCCATGTTTTCTCGAACTCATCAAATCCCGGAATTGATTTAGCGGCCATCGTGCGAATCGGACCTGCTGCAATTAAGTTGACGCGAATATTTTCAGGACCCAAATCTCTGGCTAGGTAACGCGATGTTGATTCCAGTGCAGCTTTTGCTACGCCCATCCAGTCATATTTGGGCCAGGCAACTGAGGCATCAAAATCTAAGCCGACGACTGATCCACCACCGTTAAATAATGGACGTGCAGCCATGGTTAATGATTTGAGTGAAAAAGCAGATACATGGAGCGCCGTTGCAACATCCTCCCACTGTGTATTGAGGAAGTTGCCGCCTAGTGCAGCTTCGGGAGCGAAGCCAATCGAGTGCACTACTCCATCTAATCCATCTGGGAAATGTGCTCGTATGCGAGTTTCCAATGCCGCTAAATCATCATTGTTTGTAACGTCTAGTTCGATAATTGGTGCAGGCTTAGGTAGGCGCGCAGAAATACGAGTAGTGAGCGAAAGAACTCGACCATAGGATGAGAGCACAACATCTGCGCCCTCTTCTTGCGCAATGCGAGCAATATGAAAAGCAATGGATGCATCAGTTAAGACTCCGGTTACCAGAATTTTCTTGCCGTGAAGAATTCCCATTAGTGTCCCATTCCTAATCCGCCATCAACCGGAATGAGTGCTCCAGTTATATAGCTAGCTTGTGGTGATGCAATAAATGCGACAACGTCGGCAATTTCTTGTGCAGTTGAAAATCGACCTAGCGGGACTGAGCTGGCGATTTCATTTCTTCGCTTCTCATCCAATGTTGATGTCATGTCAGTCTCAACAAATCCAGGAGCGACAACATTTGCAGTAATCGAACGGCTGCCAAGTTCGCGAGCAAAAGAGCGCGCCATACCTACTAACCCTGCCTTACTTGATGCGTAATTGACTTGGCCAGCAGATCCCAATGCTCCTACAACCGAACCCACAAAAATTAAGCGACCACGCTTTAGTTTTAACAATCCCTTAGTTGCCCTACGGGCCACACGAAATGCACCCGTAAGATTTGCATCGATGACGTTTTGAAAATCTTCATCGCTCATCCGCATCACTAAACCATCTTTGGTGATGCCTGCATTTGCGATGATTACCTCTGGAATCCCCCATGTTGCTTCAATGTGGTCAAAGCCTGCATCGACGCTGATACTCGAAGTGACATCCATCTGTACGCTCTTGAAACCAACTGGCGCATCGCCAGATCGATATGTAACCACCACATCATGTCCTGATGCTTTCAATGCATGTGCAACAGCTAGTCCAATGCCGCGATTGCCACCCGTTACTAAGGCTAGAGAACTCATATGTGCAAATCTAGTGGCTACCGATAGGTAATCAAAAGATGCAACGCCAACTGCGCGGTAATAGGCTTACGTCATGGCCAAAGAGAAGGAAATCTTCGATATAACAAGTGCACCTAAAGCACTCAGCGCAGATCAATCCGCGCGACAAAAGCGTTATTTCTTCTCCATGATGATTCGAACTGCCTGCTTCATTCTCACTGTAATATTGCCAAGTCCATATCGCTGGATTGCCTTACTTGGCGCAGTTGCACTGCCCTATTTTGCCGTTGTCATTGCAAACGCGGGACGAGAAACTTTTTCAGCTGGAGCTAATGTCAGCGATGAAAAGCCGCGCTCACTTTCTTGAACTAAACTCAGACACATGCAACGTGAACCATGGGCGATACGTAAGTCATTAATTGCGGTTCTGCTCATTGTTGGATGTTTATGGGCGGCCCAATGGCAATATCACCGTGGAGTAGATCGACATGCTCGTAACTCCATGATTCAGACCCATATCTCGCTTCCACCAAAACCTCTTGAATCGGTAAGACAAACTCCCGAAAAATTTGAGTGGCAAAGCGTGACCACAAATGGGGTTTTTGATTCTTCGCACCAGATTCTTCTGCGCAACCGGTATTCAGAAGGAACATATGGATTTGAAGTCCTCACGCTTTTTACTTCTTCGCACAATCAAAAATTCTGGGTTGACCGAGGGTGGGTACAAGCCGGTAAAACTGCTTCAACTCCCCCTGTGGTTTCAGATGTACCTACTGGAAATGTTGAGATTCGTGGGCGACTTCGACTAGATACCTCTTTACCTAAAGGTTCATTCTTTGCGCTGCCTTCCAGTGGAACTGCGCTCGTGCGCGAACTCAATGCACAATCTCGGCTATCGACTGAAAAATTTTATTTAGATTTACTCAGCGGTTCTGACACTTCCTTGACGCCTGCCGTGCCCGCGCAATTACCAGAACTAAGTGATGGACCACATATGGCGTACGCGCTTCAATGGCTATTTTTTGCAGCACTTATTATTTACGGGCGAATCTTAATTCGTCGATCCCGTTAAATCCTGGCGGCTATACAAATCAGCATAGAGTCCACCCAATGCAACTAGTTCGTCATGCTTGCCGCGTTCCACAATTGAACCCTTTTCCAATACTAAAATCTGGTCTGCATTTCTGACCGTGCTCAATCGGTGCGCAATAACAATGCTTGTTCGACCCTTCAGTGCACTCTCTAGCGCAGCATGAACAAGTGACTCATTTTCAGAGTCTAAATGCGCGGTAGCCTCATCAAGAATAACTACAGACGGGGACTTAAGTAGTAGCCGTGCAATGGCAAGACGTTGCTTTTCACCGCCAGAGAGTCGGTGACCTCGCTCTCCCACCATTGTGTCTAAACCATTGGGAAGTGAATCGATGAGCTTCCAAATTTGTGCAGATTCGCAAGCAGATTGCATCTCTTCTACCGTTGCATCACTCTTTGCATATCGAAGATTCTCGGCAATAGTTTCGTGAAAAAGATGGGCATCCTGCATGACGACGCCGATCGAATCTCGTAACGATTCCATTGTTAAATCACGGATATCGTGGCCATCGATTCTTATCGCACCACTAGTCACATCATAAAGTCGTGGAATGAGCGCGCTGATTGTGGTCTTTCCTGCACCAGATGGACCAACTAAGGCAGTCAAAGTCCCAGGCTCTGCCACAAAGCTTAAATTCTTAAGTACTTCGCCACTTTCGACCGTCTCTGGCTTAGCGGCAGATTCCAATGATGCTAAAGAGATTTCATTGGCCCGTGGATAAGCAAAACCAACATTGTCGAATTCAACGCGAGGATTTTTACCTGTGAAAACGAGTGCACCTTCGCGATTCGTAACCATCGGATGTAAATCTAGTACTTCGAAAACTCGTTCAAATGAAACTAATGACGTCATCACATCGATACGAACATTTGAGAGCGCTGTTAAAGGACCATAAAGTCGTGCCAATAAAGCCGTGATGGCCAACAAAGTTCCAACTGTAACTTTGCCACTAATTGCCAAGTGACCACCTATGCCGTAGGCGAAGGCAGTTGCAATAGCCGCAACGCTTGTGAGAGCAATAAAGAACAATCGATTGAGCATCGCACTCTTAATTCCAATGTCTGCAACACGTCTGGCCTTAGCTCGAAAATTCTCACGCTCTCTAGCTGGCTGTCCATAAAGTGAGACCAACATTGCGCCAGATACATTAAAACGTTCAGTCATCGTGCTAGACATTTCAGCATTGACATTGAAAGATTCACGGGTGAGGGCTTGTAATTTACGCCCAACCCACTTTGTTGGAATCAGAAAAGCTGGAAGTAAGAGAAGTGAAAATATTGTGATCTGCCACGATAAGACCATCATGGTTATTCCCACCAAGACGAGTGAAACAACATTGCTGACAACTCCAGAAAGAGTTGCCGTAAATGCTTGTTGAGCACCGATTACATCGGAGTTAATTCGAGAAATCAGTGCTCCGGTCTGGGTTCTGGTGAAAAAAGCAATCGATTGTTTTTGCACGTGGCCAAAAACTAATGACCGCAAATCATAAATGAGGCCCTCACCAATTCGTGATGAGAAATATCGACCCAGCATGCTCACTAATGCATCGGCTACCGCTAAAAGTCCGACAAAGAGAGCGAGTTTGGTTACCAATTCGGGATTCTTGGGAATGACGCCGTCATCGATAAGGCGCAGCAAAAGCAAAGGTGTAGTTACAACTAACGCTGCATCAATGATTACTGTGATGAGAAAAATGATGATGCTGGTGCGGTAAGGCTTAGCAAAATTGAATATTCGCTTAACCGTACCGGCCTTGAGTTTTTGAGCTTTGACCGATGGATCTGCGGTCATGGAGCGATGAGTCATCCAGATGGCGTGGTTAGACATGTTCCTACCTTAGGCAGTTAACGCTTAAACAGTAAATCCAAGCGCTCGTAGTTGATCTCGCCCATCATCGGAAATCTTGTCAGGACCCCATGGTGGCATCCATACCCAATTGATTTTTACATCACTGGTCATGCCCGCCAAGGCTTGGCGAGTCTGATCTTCAATAACATCTTGTAGTGGGCAAGCCGCTGAAGTCAACGTCATATTGAGTATCGCGATATTGGCTTCATCGACCATGACATCATAAATTAATCCCAAGTCGACAACATTGATTCCCAATTCTGGGTCGACTACATCTTTCATGGCCTCGGTTACATCATCTACGCTCGTTGGCATTGCTCTCCCTTTATCAACGGTTGATTCTATTGTGCTTGCGCCTGGATAGATGCATCCTTGAATGCCATCCAACCTAGCAACGAGCACTTCACTCGGCCAGGAAACTTAGATACTCCAGCAAAAACTACTGCATCTTCCAAAATTTCAGGATCACCTGTTGAGGTGCCCTTGCTGGCCATGAGCTCTGAAAAAGATTTTACAATTGTTTCGGATTCTTCCAAACTCTTTCCCGTTAAAAGATCTGTCATCATGGATACGCTGGCCTGAGAAATCGAACATCCTTGACCTTCCCATGTTAAGGAAGTAATCACATCATTTTCCAAAATAATATTGAGAATAATCTCATCGCCACAACTGGTATTTACATGGCTTACCTGAGCACTAAATGTCGGGCTAAGACCCTTATGTTGTGGGTGCTTATAGTGATCTAAAATCACTTCTTGATACAACGAATCGAGCTCCATCAGAATCTCCCAAAGTATTTCTGTGCTCCAAGTATTGCAGCAACAAGGGCATCGCAGTCATCTTCATCGTTGTAGACATAGAGCGAGGCGCGTGTAGTAGCTGGAACATTCATGCATTTAGCTAAGGGCCAAGCACAGTGGTGGCCAGTTCTTACGGCAACTCCTTGACTATCCAGGTATTGCCCGATGTCGTGTGGATGAATATCTTTGATTGTAAATGACACAGTTCCACCACGCATATGCGTATCGGTTGGGCCAACAATTCGAACATCTGGGATTTCCAGCATTTTCTTCAACAAATAGCCCGTCAACTCGGTCTCATGATTATGTACGTTGTCCATACCCAAAGTAGACAAGTAATTAAGCGCAGCACCTAGGCCAACGGCCTGCGCCATATTAGGAACGCCAGCTTCAAACTTCTGCGGAACCGGTGCCCAAGTAGCACTTGTCATGGTGACAGTTTCAATCATTGAACCGCCAAATAAAAATGGTGGCAATTCATCTAGCAAATTCATATGTCCCCACAAGACGCCAATGCCGGTTGGACCAAGGGCTTTGTGGCCAGAAAATGCTAAGAAATCTACGCCAAGTTTCTTTACATCAATTTTCATGTGCGGTGCAGATTGGCAGGCATCCAAAATAACTATTGCACCTACCGCGTGAGCTCGAGCCACTATTGCTTCGAGTGGATTGATGGTTCCCAAAACATTTGACTGATGAGTAACAGATACAACTTTAGTATTGGTCGTAATCACATCATTGATATTAGAGAGATCTAATCGAGAATCTGGCGTAACTTTGAACCACGCTAACTCAGCACCTAATCTGGCAGATAACTGCTGCCAAGGAATGAGATTGGCATGATGCTCCATCTCGGTAACAACGATTCGATCTGCAGAAGTTAATGCGAAGCGATTGCCAGCAGGTGCATTGCTCATTGCATATGCCAGAAGATTCAAAGACTCAGTAGCACTTTTAGTAAAGACTATTTCGTCAGCGCCTCCGGGAGATCCCAAGAACTGTGCAACGATTTCACGAGCACCTTCGTAGGCATCAGTCGCCTCTTCCGCTAACTGGTGAGCTCCACGGTGTACGGCAGCATTATGAAATTTATAAAAATTGCTCTCTGCCTCAATGGCAGATAAAGGTTTTTGACTTGTCGCTCCGCTATCCAAATAGACCAATCTTTTTCCGTCGCGGATCGTGCGTTCAAAGATTGGAAAATCTTTGCGCACAACCTTTGGCGAAAATGTCATTGGGTTTCTACTTCCTCACATAATCTGCGTAGCCATTTGCCTCAAGCTTATCTGCCAAATCTGGGCCGCCCTCTTCGACGATATGACCATTAGCAAAAACATGTACAAAATCAGGCTTGATGTATTTCAGTATTCGTGTGTAGTGAGTAATCAACAGAACGCCCAGATTGTTATTTTCCTTAGCGCGGTTGACACCCTCAGAAACGATACGCAGTGCATCGACGTCAAGACCAGAATCAGTCTCATCCAAGATTGCAATCTTTGGGCGCAAGAGTTCTAGCTGCATGATTTCATGGCGCTTCTTTTCACCACCAGAGAAGCCTTCATTGACATTGCGCGTAGCAAAGGCTGGATCCATGTTGAGAGCTTCCATCGCTTCTTTAACCTCTGCCACCCATGTTCGCAGTTTAGGTGCTTCACCTCGCAGAGCAGTAGCTGCCGTACGTAAAAAGTTTGAGACCGATACGCCGGGAACTTCAACTGGATACTGCATCGCTAGGAAGAGACCCGCCTTAGCGCGCTCATCAACAGTCATCTCCAAGACATCGGCCCCATCAAGGGTGACGCTTCCACCGACAATTGTGTATTTAGGGTGACCGGCAATTGAGTATGCCAATGTCGATTTCCCTGAACCGTTAGGTCCCATGATGGCGTGAGTCTCGCCAGAATTGATCGTTAGGTCAACTCCTTTAAGAATGTCTACCGCTCCAGCTTCGGTGTTGACCGATACCTGTAGGTTGCGAATTTCTAATGTGCTCATCTTTTAATCTCCTAAATCTCGACCGTGACGGAATTTGCATCTACTGTGACTTGATATGTTTCAAGAGGGATATTTGCTGGCAGAGTAACGGCCTCACCCGTACGTAAATCAAACTCTGCGCCATGCAACCAGCATTCAATTTTGTAATCAGTAACATCGCCTTCAGATAAAGAGGCTTCAGAGTGTGAACACGTATCGTCGATAGCAAATACTTCATCGCCGATGCGTGTTACGCAGATGGTCTTACCACCTTTTTCTAACTTCACGGGCTTTCCGTCAACAAGTTGATCAAGTTGTAGATCAGACATTTAAGCACCCGCTCTTTCAAGTTCTGCATCGATTCGACTCATCAAGCGCTCTTGAATAGATTCGACCGCAATTTCATTGACAATCTCATTGAAAAATCCACGAACAACGAGACGTCGCGCATTTTCTAATGTGATACCACGTGACATCAAATAGAAGAGCTGCTCGTCATCAAAGCGACCAGTCGTACTTGCATGGCCTGCGCCGACAATCTCCCCAGTTTCAATTTCAAGATTAGGTACTGAATCAGCACGCGCGCCATCACTTAACAGTAAGTTGCGGTTTAGTTCGTATGTATCAGTTCCTTCTGCAACAGCACGAATGAGAACATCACCAATCCAGACTGTATGTGCATCGCGCCCAGCTAACGCACCTTTAAAGTTCACGCGAGATTTTGCGTTAGGAACTGCATGATCCACATGCATTCTGTGTTCAAAGAATTGACCAGTTGTTGCAAAGTAGACACCAAGAAGTTCGACTGAACCACCAGGTGCGACAAATTCAACCGTTGGGAGAATGCGAACTACATCTCCACCTACAGTTACTGTGATGGATTTAAAGGTTGCATCCTTATCCACGACGGCATGATGTCGCGCGGTATAAACAGCGGCAGAGTCGAACTCTTGCAGAGTGATGAACTTCAATGATGCACCAGGTGCCAATGAAATCTCTAAATCCTCGGCAAGAACCGTATCGCCAGTGTTCTCAATTACGACTGTCGCAACCGCATGAGTGCCGAGTGAGATTCGTACCCGTGAAAATTCCGCCGAATCAAGCGCACCTTCACCGCGACCAAGAAAAATTGGCCCGTCAACCTCTGTATTGCTTGCTATAGAAAGGTGTGCAACATCTGATTGGGCTCCCCTAATGCGTTCGACGATGATGTCATCACTGGATGCCAATGGAGTCAGGCTTTCACGTTGAAATGAAACGCCTGCAGGTAACTGACCTTGGGTAAGCAGCGAATGACGATCACCGATTACCGCCGTTCCATCGTGGAGGCCGCGAAGTCGCTTAAGCGGTGTGAAGCGCCACGCTTCTTCGCGTCCAGTAGGTGTTAAGTAATTTGTTGTTAAGACTGTCATTAACCAACTGCGCCTTCCATTTGAAGTTCAATAAGACGGTTGAGCTCAAGGGCGTACTCCATGGGAAGTTCACGAGCGATAGGTTCGATGAAGCCGCGAACAATCATGGCCATTGCTTCATCTTCAGTGAGACCGCGGGACATTAAATAGAAGAGTTGATCATCACTAATCTTTGAAACTGTAGCTTCGTGGCCCATAGAGACATCGTCTTCACGAATATCCACGTAAGGATAAGTATCAGAGCGTGAAATCGTATCGACCAGTAAAGCATCACATTTCACTGTGCTCTTAGAATGATGCGCACCTTCTTGCACCTGAACAAGTCCACGATATGAAGTACGTCCACCATTTCGCGCAACGGATTTAGAGATGACCGATGATGACGTGTAAGGCGCAGCATGGACCATCTTGGCACCAGAATCCTGGTGTTGTCCTTCACCCGCAAATGCCAATGAGAGTGTCTCACCTTTTGCATGTGGTCCCATCAAAAAGATTGCTGGGTACTTCATGGTTACCTTTGAACCAATGTTTCCATCGACCCATTCCATTGTGGCGCCTTCTGCGCACGTGGCGCGCTTTGTCACTAAGTTGTAAACATTGTTAGACCAGTTTTGAATTGTTGTATAACGCACGCGTGCGCCTTTTTTAACAACGATCTCAACGACAGCCGAGTGCAAGGAATCTGATTTATAGATTGGTGCTGTGCAACCCTCGACATAATGTATGTATGAATCTTCATCGGCAATAATGAGGGTACGTTCAAACTGACCCATGTTCTCGGTATTGATTCGGAAGTAGGCCTGCAATGGAATATCTACGTGTACGCCTTTAGGAACATAAATAAAAGATCCACCTGACCAGACTGATGTATTCAGTGCTGCGAACTTATTATCGCCAACTGGAATAACCGTTGCAAAATACTCTTTAAACAGTTCTGGATGCTCTTTAAGCGCAGTATCGGTATCTAGGAAGATGACACCTTGAGCAGCTAAATCCTCACGAATAGAGTGATAAACCACTTCAGATTCATACTGTGCGGCTACACCTGATACTAAGCGTTGCTTTTCAGCTTCCGGAATTCCTAGGCGATCGTACGTATTTTTAATCTCTTCAGGCAAGTCATCCCATGTCGCAGCTTGCTTCTCTGTAGAACGTACAAAGTACTTGATTGTGTCAAAGAAAATACCAGAGAGATCTGATCCCCAATTTGGCATTGGCTTCTTCTCAAAGAGCGCTAAGCCTTTTAAGCGAAGATCGAGCATCCACTGAGGCTCTGACTTCTTTTCCGAAATATCGCGCACAACATCTTCATTAATGCCACGTCGAGCATTAGTTCCGACCTCGCTCTTATCTGACCAACCGTACTCATAATTTCCGAGGCCATCGAGTTCTGGATGCGTAGTTGTCATGCACGTACCTTTCGATTTTTTGATGTGGATGTTGCAGGTTTTGGAATAAATGTTGTACAGACACCATCTCCATGAGCGATGGTTGCTAAACGTTGAACATGTGTTCCGAGTACTCGTGAAAGAGCTTCAGTCTCGGCTTCACACAACTGTGGAAACTCTGCTGCCACGTGTGCAATGGGACAGTGATGTTGGCAGAGCTCATCACCCATAGGTCGAGAATGAACACTTGCGGCATAGCCTTGCTCTGTTAAAAAAACTGCTAACGCTTCGTTTTTAGATGGCTTCTTTGCAAGTGCAACGGTAGCTTTTCGCTCGATGTCCTCAGCTCGCGATTGTGCGAAAGCTTGCACTAAATGCTCTCCCGAATGCGCCGACATAAATTTCAATGCAGCAACTGCCAAGTCATCATAGGAGTGCTCAAATTTTTCTCGACCTGCATCCGACATAAGAAAAACCTTTGAAGGCCTACCGCGACCTCGCACTAACGTAGATTGTGGTTGGCGAGCTTGAAGGATTCCATCGGCGACAAGTAGATCTAGATGTCTGCGAATTCCAGCTGGCGTAACTCCTAATCTCACGGACAGAGTGGCAGCACTCGAAGGGCCATTTTCAAGAATAGATCGAGCAACCAACTCCCGCGTACGCCGATCCTCTGTCTTCGGTGAGAGAGAGTCAGGAGTTATTTTCACAACAGTAGTGTGTCCTAATTCGACACTATTAGCCACTTCAAGGCCCCAGCCACGCTGGGCAATAGGGTTAGGCCATGAGCAGATCCCGCCACTACGCAACAAGGATTCTAGCTCCGGCAAGTGGGCTTCTACTCTTTCTGCAAGCTGCCCTCATCGTGACAGGAGGCGCCGTTCGCCTTACTGGCTCAGGACTTGGATGTCCAACATGGCCAGAGTGCACGCCTGGATCCTATGTTCCCATCGCAGGACAAGTTGAAGGCACGTTTCACTCCTGGATTGAATTCGGCAATCGATTGCTTACTTTTGTTCTTGTCTTGGCAGCACTTATCACCCTGATTGCAGTTCTGCGGGCTGGGCGAAAAGATTTGCGAGTTTTGGCCGTTGGTCAATTCTTAGGAATCTTTGGGCAGGGAGTCCTTGGTGGAATCACAGTGCTAGTTCACTTAAATCCACTTGCCGTTGCAAGTCATTACTTACTATCAACAATTTTGTTGGCAGGTGCTACTTCGCTATACACGCGCAGACATGCTCCTGCTCAAAAAAAGCTGTCTGCATTATTGCCAGATGCATTTTCTCGTGCACACGTAACATTAAGTGCAGTTGTAGTAGTTCTTGGAACTATCGTTACAGGTGCCGGTCCGCATGCAGGAGATATTTATGCACCACGCCTACATATACGAATTCATACAGCTGCACAGTTACATGGTGGCGCAGTAGTACTGCTGCTCCTTTTAACAGTGGCTTTCTATTTCTCGAGCCAGACATCAGATCTGACTAAGAAGTTATTACTATATTTTTTTCTCGCATCATGTGCCCAGGGCGGTATTGGCTTCATTCAATACTTGCAAGGAGTGCCTGAGCTCCTCGTTGCATCACATTTAACTGGATCAGCGATAGTTTGGATTTTAGCGTGGCGTGTTTGGTTAACTGTTCAACGAGAAGAAAAGGTATCTGCATAATGACTTCATTACCAGGTTGGTCAGAGTTAGATGATCGCGCGATTACCTACGCACGAGCATTAGCTGCAGATGCGGTCCAAAATGTTGGTAATGGTCATCCGGGAACTGCGATGTCTCTTGCTCCAGTTGCATATACTCTTTTCCAGCGGCATTTAATTCATGACCCATCTGATCCCTCGTGGCTAGGCCGCGATCGCTTCATTCTCTCGTGTGGCCACTCCTCTCTCACCCTCTACACACAACTCTTTTTCAGTGGATATGGATTAGAGATGCAGGATTTAAAAACCTTCAGAACGTGGGGTTCACTTACTCCAGGGCACCCAGAGTTTGGACATACAGCTGGTGTCGAGATGACAACCGGACCTTTAGGTCAAGGCGTTGCTACCGCTGTTGGCATGGCTATGGCTGCGCGATTTGAACGTGGGCTACTAGATCCAGATGCGGCGCAAGGCGCTTCACCTTTTGATCACAGCATCTGGGTCATCTGCTCTGATGGAGACTTGCAAGAAGGCGTAAGTGCTGAAGCATCTTCTCTTGCGGGTACTCAAGAGCTTGGAAATCTAAATCTAATTTATGACGATAATCGTATTTCAATTGAGGGTGACACTCACAATGCATTTACCGAAGATGTTTCAATGCGTTATCGCTCCTATGGTTGGCAAGTAATCGAAGTTGCAACTCTCAAAGATGGCAATGTGGATATTGCTGCACTCGATGCTGCAATGATTTCTGCCAAATTGGAAAGAACCCAACCCACTCTCATTAGGCTCAAGAGTGTCATCGCCTGGCCGGCACCAACGTTACGCGGTACTGGCAAATCGCACGGTTCAGCACTCGGTGATACCGAAGTCGCAGAGACTAAGAAACTTCTAGGCCTAGATCCAGATCAAAGTTTTGCAATGCCTGATGAAGTTTTAACACACGTCAGACAAGTGAAGGCTCGTGCAGCTCTCGTTCGAAAAGAGTGGGATAGTGCATTTTCTGCATGGGAGGCTGCACATAAAGATTCAGCGGCTTTACTGGCACGTTTGCGCAACAGAGAACTTCCACCTCAATGGGATGCCGGGATTCCGGTATTTGCTGCTGGAAAAAATATAGCAACACGTGCAGCATCGGGAGATGTCATTAACGCACTCGCCAAAACGCTTCCTGAATTATGGGGAGGTTCGGCAGATTTGGCTGGCTCCAATAACACCAGCATTGATAATGGTGGATCTTTCTTGCCGGCAAGCAGTGCAATCAAAGGCGCACATCCTTACGGGCGCATCATTCACTTTGGAATTCGAGAGCATGCCATGGGCGCAATTCTCAATGGCATAACATTGCATGGATTAACTCGAACTTTCGGTGGAACTTTCGCTGTATTCAGCGACTACATGCGTCCGGCAGTGCGCCTTGCTGCGCTAATGAAAATCGCACCAACATTTGTTTGGACGCATGATTCAATCGGAGTGGGTGAAGATGGCCCTACCCATCAACCTATTGAACACTTTGCCGCATTGCGCGCGATTCCCGGCTTAGATGTCATTCGTCCAGGTGATGCAAATGAAGTTGCCGAAGCTTGGAAGCAGATAATTGTTCGCAATCGTGTAGCTGGCCTACTTCTATCTCGCCAGAATCTTCCTGTCTTTGACCGCAACGAGTGCGCTCCTGCATCTGGCACCGCTCGCGGTGCCTATATTCTCAAAGATGCGCCAAACGCCGTAGTTCTCTTAATTGCAACTGGCTCAGAAGTAAGTTTGGCTCTAGATGTACAGAGTGCGCTTATGGAGCAAGGAATTGCAACACGCGTTGTAAGTGCTCCATGTCTTGAATGGTTTGCCGAACAAGATCAAGAGTACAAAGACCATGTACTTCCCGCTTCAATTGCCCTAAAAGTAAGTATTGAAGTTGGCATCGCGCAAGGTTGGCGCGAATTAGTTGGAGATCGTGGACTATCAATCTCGATTGAACACTACGGTGCATCAGCTGATGCTAAGCGTTTATTTAAAGAGTTTGGATTTTCGGTCGAAGCAATAACTTCTCGTATTAAAGGCGCGCTAGCATGAGTGTGAGCGATGTTGCACGATTTGGTACTTCAATTTGGTTAGATGATCTTTCTAGAGCAAAGATCACTGGTACTGATGCACAATCACTCCCCTCACGTATATCTAACTCGGGAGTTGTGGGCGTCACTACTAATCCAAGTATTTTCGCTTCAGCAATTGCTGGAGCAAGTGAATATGCCAGTGATATTGCCGCCATGAAGAATCTCAGTGTTGATGAATGCGTTAAGCGTTTAACCACCGATGATGTCAGAGATGCATGCGATCTATTTAAGGATATTTACTCGTCTACAAAAGGCATAGATGGACGTGTCAGTATTGAAGTAGATCCACGCCTTGCCCACGATACTGCGGGAACAATCGCGGCAGGTAAAGAGTTGTGGGAAATCGTCGACCGTCCGAATGTAATGATCAAAGTACCGGCCACGCTGGAAGGACTTCCAGCAATAACCGAGTTGATTGCCGCTGGAATTAGTGTCAACGTTACTTTGATATTTTCCGTTAAACGCTATGGCGCAGTTATCGATGCTTTTCTCTCAGGTATTGAAAAAGCAACTAACCCGTCACATGTCCACTCTGTAGCATCCTTCTTCGTGAGCAGAATCGATAGCTCTGTCGATGCACTCTTAAAGGCCAACGGTAGCGCCGAAGCTTCAGCTTTATTAGGTAAAGCTGCGATTGCTAACGCCCATCTTGCCTACCAACTTTTTGAAGAGAAGTTTGCATCACCACGTTGGCTGGCTCAAGCAGAGCGTGGTGCCCATAAGCAACGCCCCTTGTGGGCATCTACTGGCGTAAAGGATCCAACTTATGATGACACACGTTATGTCGTTGAACTTATCGCTGCAGAAACTGTTAACACGATGCCCCAAGGAACTCTTGATGCAGTAATTGATCATGGCGTTGTACGTGGCGACACAATTTCTGAGAACTACGCTCAAGCTGTAGAAGTATTTAACGCTCTTTCACAACTAGGTATCTCGCTGAACTCAATAACTACAGAGTTAGAGATTGACGGCGTCAAGAAATTTGCCCAAGCATGGCAAGAACTACTCACTACTTTGGAGACTGCTCAAAAACTATGACGAATTTACGTGGACATGCGGTTTCAAAAATAGATAGAAAAGATGCTCGCTATATAGCACTCCAAGGTTTTCATAACCGTCTAGCTAAAAAAGATCCAACAATATGGGGAACTGCAGCAACCGCAGAAGCCTCTGTACGTCTGAATTGGATTGATTTACCAGAGAGTTCACGGGATCTCTTGCCCGCCTTAGATGCGCTCTGTGCCAAACATCGAGATAAGTCCAGAATTATTTTGTGTGGAATGGGAGGCTCTTCTTTAGGTCCGGAGGTAATTGCGCAAAGTTTTAACAAAGAGCTTTTCATTCTTGACTCAACTGATCCACACTATATTTCACACGCTCTTACGGGTGATCCAACAAAAACTCTTGTTGTGGTTAGCTCCAAATCCGGCTCTACAATTGAAACTGCGTCACAGCGTGCCCTTTTCGAACAGTACTTTACTGATGCCGGTTTATCACCACTCGACCACATCGTAATTGTTACAGATCCAGGATCCCCTCTTGATAAAAGCTCACGTGAAAAGGGATTTACTGTAATCAATGCTGATCCGAATGTAGGTGGACGCTTTAGCGTGTTGAGTGCATTCGGATTAGTACCTGCAGCCCTAATTGGCGTAGATGTATCTGTGCTTTTAGATAATGCGAGTGAGACCAAGAGTGCATTTCTAAAAGATTCAACGCTTGTCGTTGATATGGCGTATGCAATCACGTATCTCTCTGGTCAGTACATGACGTATTGCGACGCTGAATCAGGAATGCCTGGTTTGAGCGATTGGGGTGAGCAGTTGGTGGCTGAATCAACAGGCAAAGAGCAGGTAGGTCGTCTGCCAATAGTCATTGAAAAGCCCAGCACGGACTCTTCTTTCTCGATTGCATATACCGGTGAAGCAGACTTAGTTGTTGAAGCCGATTTAGCTTCGCAGTTTATTATCTGGGAATGGGTTACTGCCCTTGTTGGTGCAGCCCTTGCGATCGATCCTTTTAATCAGCCAAATGTGACTGAAGCTAAAGAGGCTACATCTCTGCTGTTAAAAGCGTGGTCTGGGGTTATGCCGCATTTTGTACCTGATGCAGTCGATGCCTCAGTTGAGATTTTCGGAGCTGGTGATTCACTTGATACGGCGTTGAAGAGTTTTATTGATTCGATTCCTGCGGATGGATATGTTGCAGTGATGGCCTACTTAGATCGCACAGATGATGCCAAGGTAGCCCACATCCGTGAGTTGCTCACACAAAAAACTGGCCGACCAGTAACTTTTGGTTGGGGTCCACGTTTCTTACACTCAACTGGGCAGTTCCATAAAGGCGGTCAGCAAAACGGAGCCTTCCTACAGATAACCGGCGATGTAGAAAAAGATATTGCGATCCCTGGACAGGTATTTGGTTTTGCAACATTAGTTGCCGCACAGGCTCTAGGAGATGGCAATGCACTTGCTTCGAGAAAATACCCACTCCTTCGATTCAATCTAACGAATCGCAGTGTGGGTATTGATCAACTACTAAATGCAGTTAAAGCTCTTTAGTCTTCGTCGTCTCCGCGAAGTTTACGTAGCGCATCTTCCAACAAACGCTCTCCCTCAGCATCGGTGCGACGCTCTTTTACATATGCCAGGTGAGTTTTATATGGTTCATTTTTAACTGGACTAGGAGGATTATTACGATCGCGTCCTGCAGGATAGCCACACTTTGGGCAGTCCCACTCAGCGGGAATAACTACAGTCTCTTCGACTGCAAAAGATGGACGAACTTCATGGCCGTTAGCGCAAAAATAGGAGACGTAGGCGCGAGCAATTGAATCACCGCGCTCTGCTTCACCCATTGGGCCGGCGCCGACTCGGCTTCCGCGAATTGCACTTGCCATGTATTGCTCCTTAAAAAATTATTGAGTTCAACCAGATTTACTTAAGAACAAGACTCAGTGCTACAACCAATGCAAACCATAGGCCGCCCACAACGATTGTGATGCGATCTAGATTGCGCTCCACTACCGATGAACCACCGTAGTTTGAGGAGATGCCGCCACCAAATAGGTCGGACAAGCCGCTGCCCTTACCTTTATGCAAGAGGACAAGAAGAATCATAAGAACGCTCGTAATAATGAGCAGAATTGAGAGAGCTAGTTTCACGGTTCGTAAACTCCTTGTTTCGTAGAGGGTAAGGATACCCGGAAAAGTTGGTTAGTACTTACTCGCCTTGAGCGTAAAACTTAACAATCTTGGCCAACTCTTCAGGATCTAGGCTGGCTCCCCCGATGAGAGCGCCGTCTACATCGCTCTTTTTCATAATCTCGGCGATATTACTGGATTTCACTGAACCGCCATAGAGAATGCGCATTGCTGAGGCAATCTCAGGCGAGCCGATATTTTCAATCTCTTCGCGAATAGCTGCGCAGACTTCTTGAGCATCCTCGGGAGTTGCTGTCTTACCGGTGCCAATTGCCCACACTGGTTCATAGGCGATAACAATTTTCTTTAATTCAGGCTTGGTCAAACTTTCCAGACCTGCACGAATTTGACGAACTACGTGGCTGACATGCGCTCCCGATTCACGAATTGATAGCTCTTCGCCAACACAGAAGATTGGTACTAGATCGTGTGCAAGTGCAGCTTTAATCTTGCGATTAACGATTGCATCACTTTCATTGTGGACAGCGCGACGCTCTGAATGGCCAACTAGCACATAAGTGCAACCCAACTTGTGAAGCATCGAACCTGAGATATCTCCGGTGAAAGCGCCACTTGCTTCTGGGGAAAGATCTTGCGCACCGTACGTAAGGCGGAGACGATCACCATCAATTAATGTTTGAATTGAACGAATATCGGTAAAGGGAGGAATGATTGCAACATCAACCGCGTCATAGTCCTTGTCGTTTAATCCATAGACAAGTTTTTGTGCAACTGCGATAGCTTCAAGATGATTCAAGTTCATCTTCCAGTTACCGGCCATCAGTGGCTTGCGCATCGATATCCCCTTACATTCCAAGTGCTTGAAGACCAGGAAGTTCCTTGCCCTCTAAATACTCAAGGGAGGCCCCGCCGCCCGTTGAAATATATCCGAAATCTGAATCAGCAAAACCTAATGCCCGTACTGCAGCTGCTGAGTCTCCCCCGCCCACAACAGATATTCCAGAAACTTGTGTCAGCGCAGTTGCTACAATTTTAGTTCCAGCAGCAAAATTGGGAAATTCAAAGACGCCCATTGGACCATTCCAAAATACCGTTGCACATTTCTCGATCTCACGGGCAAATGCATTCGCAGAATCCGGACCGATGTCTAGACCCATTTGATCGGCTGGAATTGCATCTACACCAACAAGTGTTGGTGGTGAATCAGCAGCAAATGCTGGAGCAACGACAATATCGGTAGGTAAAACAAGTGTTACGCCTTTACTTTGTGCACTTGCAATAATTTCTTTAACGACATCAATCATTTCAGTTTCAACAAGAGATGTTCCGATTTGCTTGCCTTGAGCGGCGAGGAAAGTAAAGACCATACCACCACCGATAGCTAAGACATCAACTTTCGTCAGTAGATTTTCTATCACACCTAATTTATCGGAGACTTTTGCGCCACCCAACACAACTCCATATGGACGAGTTGGGTTCTGCGTTAATTTCTTGAGAACCTGCACTTCGGCCGCAACTAAAAGACCTGCAGCGTGAGGAAGTAGTTGTGGCAAATCATAAACCGATGCGTGCTTACGGTGAACTGCGCCAAATCCATCGCCCACATACACATCGGCAAGTGCTGCTAACTCTTTGGCAAATCCTTGACGTTCAGCTTCATCTTTACTTGTTTCAGCGGCGTTAAAACGAATATTTTCTAGAAGCAAAATGTGGCCTGGCTTCAATGATTCGGCAGCCTGACTGACTGTCTCTCCAACAACCTGACCATTAAATTCAACGCTCTGGCCAAGTAGCTCACTTAACCGCATGGCTACTGGAGCTAGTGAAAGCTCTGGTTTTGCCTCGCCTTTAGGTCGACCTAAGTGCGCAGCAATGACAAGGCTGGCACCCTTTGAAAGCAGAAGTTGAATAGTTGGAAGCGAGGCTTTGATGCGACCATCATCTTTTATGACTCCATCTTTCAATGGAACATTAAGATCACAGCGTAAAAAGACTCGCTTTCCAGCTACATCAAGATCTACTACATCTGACATCAGAGAGATTTGCCTACATAACTAATGAGATCAACTAGACGGTTTGAATAACCCCACTCATTGTCATACCAACCAACGACTTTAACTTGGTTGCCAATTACTTTGGTAAGACCTGAGTCAAAGACACATGATGATGGATCGGTAACGATATCTGAAGAAACAATTGGATCTTCTGTATAGGTTAAATATCCCTTAAGCGGGCCATTGGCTGCAGCCTTCATTGCAGCGTTAATCTCTGCAGCAGTAGCCTCTTTAGCTAGCTCAACTGTTAAATCGGTAGCTGAACCTGTTGGAACAGGCACACGCATGGCGTAACCATCTAGCTTGCCCTTGAGCTCTGGAAGTACGAGTGCAATTGCCTTAGCTGCACCCGTTGATGTTGGAATCATGTTAGTTGCTGCAGCACGCGCACGACGTAGATCCTTGTGTGGGAAATCAAGGATAACTTGGTCATTTGTATAAGCGTGAATAGTTGTCATCAAGCCTTTAACAATTCCCCAATTATCATTGAGAACCTTGGCCATTGGTGCAAGACAGTTCGTAGTACATGATGCATTTGAGATAATGTGATGGCTTGCTGGGTCATACTTCTCATGGTTAACACCCATCACGATTGTGATGTCTTCATCAGTTGCAGGTGCAGAAATAATTACTTTCTTGGCTCCGGCGGTAATGTGCTTGCCGGCATCTGCGGCATTAGTGAAGTGACCAGTTGATTCGATAACAACATCGGCCTTAAGGGCTGCCCAAGGTAAGTTTGCTGGGTCACGCTCAGAAAACACTTTGATTGTCTTTCCATCAACGGTGATTGAATCCTCGGTGAATGTAACTGGAAGTCCAAGTCGACCCAAGATGGAGTCGTACTTTAGAAGGTGGGCCAAAGTTTCATTCGGTGTGAGGTCGTTGATTCCAACGATATTGATTTCTGGGTTAGCTAGGGCTGCACGAAAGAAGTTGCGTCCAATACGTCCAAAGCCATTGATTCCGACATTAATCATCACGATTATCCTTGCTGCTCATGGAGGGCTACATAGAAAAGCCCAACGGTTGGTGGTTTATCTGACAGCCACAACGTTGGGGTCTTGAGAGTAATCCTATCAGTGAGCGATGCGAGAACTCTTCGGTAGCAAAGCCTTTAATTCAATAGATCTGGGGAAAGGCCACTCTCAGTATCAGGAATGCCCAATTCGCTGGCGCGTTTATCAGCCATTGCTAAGAGGCGTCTAATGCGACCTGCAATCGCATCTTTGGTCATGGGCGGGGTGGCTAATGAGCCTAATTCCTCAAGAGAGGCTTGGCCATGATTAATGCGAAGCTCCCCTGCCTCCTTAAGATGATCTGGGATTGTTGGGCCAAGAATCTCCATCGCTCGAGCAACACGTGCAGATGCTGCCACTGCAGCCCGTGCAGAACGACGAAGATTGGCATCATCAAAGTTAGCAAGTCGATTTGCCGTTGCTCGAACTTCGCGACGCATGCGTCGTTCTTCCCACGCTAAAACCGATTCGTGAGCACCTAGACGAGTGAGTAATACACCGATTGCATCACCATCGCGAATGACAACGCGATCTACTCCGCGAACTTCGCGTGCCTTTGCAACGATACCCATGCGACGAGCGGCTCCAACAAGTGCAAGCGCAGCCTCTGGTCCAGGGCATGTAATTTCAAGTGAGGATGAACGACCCGGTTCAGTTAATGAACCATGTGCAATAAACGCTCCGCGCCAGGCAGCCTCTGAGTCACAGATTGCAGCAGAGACTACTTGTGGAGGTAGGCCTCGAACTGGGCGACCATGTGAATCCACTAAGCCAGTCTGCCTAGCCAGAGCATCACCTGACTCAATAACTCTGACTACATAACGAGAGCCTTTGCGAAGTCCGCTGGAGGATAGAACGGCCAAGTCACTGTCATGGCCGTAAATATCTGCAATATCTTTTCGCAGGCGGCGCGCACTTTGTGACGTATCGAGTTCAACTTCAATAACAATTTTTCCAGCAGCGATATGAAGTCCACCTGCAAAACGAAGAAGTGACGAGACTTCTGCTTTTCGGCAACAAGGTTTAGTAATCGAGATTCGACTGAGTTCGTCTTTCACTGATGCGGTCATTGCCATGGGCCTATCCAACCAAACTTTGGCGCATAATGTGGCCCAAATGAAGAGCTAATTGTGAGACCTCATGATGCACGCTGCCTGGGGCTTTGCGAATATCGACAGCTACAACCTGTCCCCCTAGTTTTCTAGCCATCTGGGTGAGGGTATTTTCATTTCGGATGACTGATTTATCTACAAGGAAGTAGTCGATTGCCAAATTGGGAGCATAGGAGTGGAAAAACTCTAAGTGTTCTTCAGGAGTTGAACCAGCAAACTCTTCACCGGCCGAGTTAGCGTGGGCATCTAAGTTGAGAATTAAAATTTTCTTGGCTTTAGTTCGCTCCAGCGCATCGAGTTGCATGGGAACTAGCAGGTGAGGAATCACACTTGAAAACCAAGAGCCAGGACCCATCGTGATCCAATCGGCCACACGAATTGCTGTTAAAGCCTCAAGACGCGGAGCAGGATTCTCTGGGATCAAGCGCAAGGATTCGATGCGACCTTTAGCTGTGGCTACCTCCTTCTGGCCGCGTATAACTATGCGCCCAGTTGAGGTGTTGAACGTTCCTTCAATATCTAACGGAACCGATGCCATAGGTAGCACGCGTCCAATAACTTTTAATAGTGAACCAACACGATCAAGTCCAGTGACTGGATCTTCGCTATCGGTCCACAATGATGCAAGAAGTAAGTTTCCCATGGCATGACCGTTCAGGGCCCCGTCACTAACAAAACGGTGCTGCATGATGTTAGCCCATGTGCGACCCCATTCGTCATCGGCGCACAATGCAGCTAATGCCATTCGCAAATCCCCTGGGGGGAAAATCGGGAACTCTTCACGAAGTCGGCCACTTGAACCGCCATTGTCAGCAACTGTGACGATGGCCGTTATTTCAGTTGTGATCTCTCGAAGCGCCGATAACGTTGCAGCTAAACCATGTCCTCCACCTAGTGCAACAACTTTGCTCACAACTATTCTCGCCCTACATCTCGATGTGTTGCATGGGAGGTCAAATCTAGGTTCAATTCGTTGAGTTGTTTATTAATCTCTTGCGTAATTGCAACACTTCGGTGCTTTCCGCCAGTGCATCCAACGGCGATTGTTAAATATTTTTTACCTTCATGCATGTATCCAGGAATCATTGATTCCACTAAGTGAACATAATGAGCGACGAACTCTGAGACTCCGGGGTTTCCCAATACTTTTTCACTCACTTGCGAAGTTAGCCCAGTAAGTGGACGAAGTTCCGGAATCCAATGCGGATTTGGAATGAATCGACAATCCAGTACTAAATCAGAGTCAACTGGAATTCCATACTTATAGCCAAAGGAGAGAACATTGATTCGCATCCCCTGGATTCTGCCGCCACCAAAGATCTCGCCAATTCTTTTCTCTAATTGATGCACA